>JBGASI010000706.1:0-3085 GCA_044229815.1 Vicinamibacteria bacterium
GGGGCCGCGCCGCGGGCGAGCGCGTTCCACTCGTGCGCGCGCAGGACGGAGGCGCCGCGCGTGCGCACGTACGAGTACAGCGCCTTGTCCGAGGTGACCACCAGGATCTCGGCCGGGCGGGCGGAGCGCTCCACGGTTTCTCGGATCACGGAGTCGGCGTCCTTCCCTTCGGCGGCGAAGCGCACCGAGACGGGCCCGAGGTCCTGGCCGCCGAGATCGGGTCGAAACGGCGCCCCGTCGAAGACGAGCGTCGCGCGCGCGCCACGGGCGCGGCAGAACGCCACGACGCGGCGCACGACCTCGTGGCGGCCGTCGCCGGGCAGCGCCGGCCCGCCCCAGGAGCCGAGCAGGTTGTTGCCGTCGATCAGATAGGGCATCGGCGGGCGCGCGCGCCTCCGGACGCCCCGGCCCTCACAGGCCGATCAACCGCTTGAAGATGCTCCGGCGTTCGCTCTGCGTGCGGTTCAGGAAGAGCCGCTCGAGCTCGCCGGCGTCCATGAAGAAGCCCTCGCAGAAGGTGCAGCGGTCGATCTCGACCCCCTCGAGGTTCTGCACCACGAGGTCGTGGCCGCACTTGGGGCACTTCATCCAGTGCTGCTCCTTGCGGCGCAGCCGCTCCGCGGCGGTCTCCTGCTCCTGGCGCTCGGCGTCGCGCTTCTCGCGCGCCCTGCGGGCGTCCTCGAGGAGCTTCCTCTCGTTCTGGCGGAACCACTCGTCCTCGCGCGTGCGGGTCGACTCGTCCAAGACACCACCTCCACCGGTGGGACGAGTCTAGCGACAACCTAGAAATCATGTCAACAAATGCCGTGGAACGTGCTACGCTAGAAGGAGATTTTCAGGCACGGTCCTGCCCAATGGGGGCGGCCGTGGCGCGCGGAGGACGAATGAGCCAATCGTTCCCGGTCAGCGGGAACATCGAGCCGGTGTCGTTCCCGCACCTGCTCGTCGACCTGCACCGCAACGGCGCGACGGGTTCGCTCAAGGTCACCGGGCCCTCTCACCCGAAGGCCCTGTACTTCCGGGGCGGCCGGATCCTCTTCGGTTCCTCGAACGACCCGCGCGACCAGCTCGGCGCTATCCTGATCGAGAGCGGCAAGATCTCGCGCGAGCAGCTCGACGAGGTGAACGCCAAGGTCGGCCCCGGCAACCCCCTCGCGAAGGTGCTCGCCGAGAGCGGGTTCGTCAACCAGCGCGAGCTGGGCGACGCCGCGCGCGTCAAGGTCGAACGCATCCTCGCCGACGTGCTCTCCTGGGGCGCCGGATCGTTCGAGTTCGACGACGGCGTCCTGCCCAAGGGCGCCGTCGACCTCAAGCTGTCCACCGAGCGGCTGCTGCTCGCCTCCGTCATGCGCATCGCGGACCGTTCGTTCGCCCTGCGCCACGTCGACCTCGGTACGGTGCTCGAGCCGGTGCCGGGCGGCGAGGCGGTCATCGACGGCAGGCGCACGCTCAAGGAAGCGATCGCGCTGACGCGCCTCGACGAGTTCGAGGCGGCGAAGACCGCCTGCGCCCTGCTGTTCCTCGGCGCGGTGAAGACGGCCGCGCCGGGAGGCGGGGACATCCTGGACCTCGCGCAGGAGGCGCAGGACGCCTTCGCCTCGCCCGAGCCCGAGCCGCCGATGTTCACGGTGCCGATGCAGCCCGTGGTGCCCCCCCCGAACAGCTTCGTGCCCGCCGAGCCGGAGCCCGAGCCGACGGGGTTCGCCTTCGGCGAGCCCGCGACGCCGAGCTTTGCCCCCGCCTTCGACGAGCCGCTCGCCCCGCCCGCCGAGCCAGAGGGCGCTGCGGAGACGCTGCTCTTCACCCCGTTCGTGCAGGCGGGGCCGCCCGTCGAGCCCCCGCCGCCCGAGGAGCCGATGACCGTGGCGGAAGCGGACGAGGCCGAAGAGCCTCTCGCCGCGACGATCGTGCGCGGCCCGGGCCTCGCCGAGCCGGCCCTGGCCCTTCCCGCCGAGTCCGACCGCGCCGACGAGCCGCCCGCCTTCGCCGGCGCGGAGCTCGAGATCCCCGACTTCCGGCCGACGTCGCGCGTCTCTCCCGCGGCTGTGGCCTCGCCGGACCGCACCGACCCGGCCCTGCCCGACGTCTCGAGGCCCGCCACGCCGGCCTCCCGCCCGACGCGTGAGGACCTCGCCGCGCTCGACGCCCTGCTCAGTCCCTCGGCGTCCGGGCTCCATGGCCCGTCGCCCGTGGAGAAGCCGCAGGCCGAGCGATGGCAGCCGCAGTTCCGGCCCCAGTCGACACCGCCACGCCGCGGCCCGGTGCGCCCGCCAGCCAAGCCGACGCCTTCGCGGCGCCCGCTGCTCGTGGTCGCTGCGATCGTCTGCATCGGTGTCGCGACGGTCGCTGCCTGGTACTTCATGCCGCGCTCGCAGGGCAAGCGGGTCGCCACCAGCCCGACGCCGCTCGCCCGCCGTTCGCCGCCGCCGCCGCCGGTCGCCACGCCGGATCCGGCCCTGGCGACGGCCCAGCCAGCGCCCGCCATCGCGACGCCGGCGCCAACGCCCGTGGCCGCCGCGGCAACACCACTCGCCACGCCGACACCTCGGCCGCAACCCACTGCGACACCCCTGCCGAAACCGGTGGCGACGCCGACGGCAGCACCGGTGGCCGCGCCGGCACGGAGGCCCGCCGCGGCCGCCACCGACGACGAGGCGCGCGCGTTGCTGGGCAGGGGGGCCCTGCAGGAGGCCGCCACCGCGTTCGCCTCGAGGCGCACCTCCACGCCGGGCAGCTTCAGCGTGCAGGTGCTCGTGGCCTGCGCGCCGGAGAACGTGCAGAAGGCGATCAGCGCCGTGAACGCCCCCGAGCTGTTCATCCTGCCCACGAGAGTGCAGGGCCGCACCTGCTTCCGGGTGTGCTGGGGCGTCTACGAGAGCCGGGCGGCGGCCGAGGCCGCGGTCGCGAGCGTCCCGGCGTACTTCCGCCAGGGCGGCAACAAGCCAGGCTTCAAGACGCTGGCCGAACTGCTGCGCTGAGCGTCTTGCGCCGCCGAGCCCTGCCGACCGCGCTCGCGCTGGCCTTCGCCTTTGCCTGCACGGGCGCCCGCGTGGCGTCGGCGGACACTATCATCCTCCCCAGCGGC
>JBGASI010000202.1:0-7832 GCA_044229815.1 Vicinamibacteria bacterium
GTGTAGACGGGGACGTCCTTCTGTACGACGTCGGCCACGTAGACCTCGGGCGGAGGGCCGGCCGGGGCTTCCTTCTTGGAACAACCCACGACGACCGTCGCCAGGAGGCCGCTCTGGGCCAGGATCAGGAAGCGCTTCATGGGGTTGACTCCTCGGGGAAAGCAGGGCTGCCCAGGCGGGCGCCCGCGGGCAGGATAACAGCCCGGGCTGGCATTGCACAGGGCGCCGCGGGGCCGCCCCTGGGTCAGGAGCCGAAGACCCTCCGCAGCAGTCCCTTCACCCTCGCGGTGTCCGTGACGCGGTAGATGAGGGCGGCCTTGAGGCGCCACTGCGCGATGCGGGCCGTGCCTTCGGCTTCCGGCAGCGGCGGCAGGCCGAGCTCGCCGGCGCGGCCGACCTGGTAGACCGGGCTGAGGTTCTGGGTGCGCCGGAAGGAGCCCCAGCGGTACTCGAGGGCGATGTCGAGCTTCACGCTGTTCGTGTTGATCCCGGTGCCCGCCGAGAGCACGAAGTGATCCAGGCCGTCGCGCACCAGCGGGTCGCGGGCAGCCTGGGGCTCGTAGGCCGCGCCCAGGCGCACCGGCACGAACCTCTCCCTCACGGCGAGGAGGCGCTCGAGGCCGGCGTTGACGGCCACGGTGTCGCGGGTGGCGGTCAGCTCGCGAGGCAGGCCGTCGAAGATGCTGATGGAGCGCGTCGGGTCCGCCGCCGCGCCCGTGATGACGAACTCCGACCAGGCGTCGTGGGTCACGTCGAGGGCCAGGCGCAGGAGCGGCCGTGGTCGCCACGCCACGCCCAGCCCGAGCGAGCGCGGGAAGCGCAGCCGGGCGTCGGGGCCCAGGGTCGCGTCGACCGGCTCGATCAGGTTCGAGCGGGCGACGGTCGAGTCGCCGAGGGCCCCGCTGAAGGCGCCGTGGTAGACGAGGCCGACCTTGACCGCCGTGTAGGAGAGCAGCAGGCCGACCGTGAGGTCGGTGCCGCTGAGGGCGTGCGTCTGGACGACCGAGCTGAAGTCGGTCGGCCCGGAGGTGCCTGGCGTCTCGCTGGTCGTGCGCCGGTCCTGCCAGCCGCCGTCGTAGAGGTCGACGGCCCAGCCGAACGACAGCCGGTTCGTGAAGCGCACGGCCCCGGCCAGCGACCAGATGTCGATCGCGCCGTCGCTGCCGTCGTCCATGGTGAGGACGCTCGACGGCCTGGGGCTCGAGGGCTCGGCGATGCGCCTCACGTCGCCTCGGGACAGGCTCGTGATCTGGTAGAGCCGCCGCCAGCCGGCCTGCAGCGTGACGGGCTTGCCGGCCACGCTGAACGGGATCGCCGCGCTCGCGAACTCGACGTAGGCCGTCCGGGAGGTCGTCCCGAGCGCCGTGAAGGCGGCGGAGCCGTCGCGCGTCCGATAGCCCTCGAGGAAGGCGCTGCGCGCGCCGCTGCTGTGGACGAGCGAGAACTCGGGCTTGCGGAGCTGGGACAGCCCGGCCGGGTTCCAGGAGGCGGCCGTGCCGTCGTCGGACACCGCGATGAAGGCGTTGCCCATGCCGGCCGCGCGCGCGCCGGAGCCGGTCCGGTTCAGCGAGAGGTCCTGCGCGCGAAGCGGGTACGCGCCCGCCAGCAGCAGTGCCGCCGCGAGACCGGCGCCACGGCGGCTCACGGGCGCTCCGCGAGGAAGTCGGCGAGCTCGTTGAGCAGCTGCTCGGCGGTCGGCCGCTCGCCCGGCTCCTTCGTCAGCAGGCGCAGCACGATCGCGTCGAGCCCCGCGCTGAGCGTGTAGTTGAGCGAGGACGGGGCCGGGGGCGGGGTGGTGCAGTGGCCCCGCATCATGGCGAGGGCGCTGTCTCCCTGGAACGGCAGGCTGCCCGTGAGCATCTCGAAGAACACGACACCCAGCGAGTAGATGTCGCTCGCCGGCTGGCTCACCGCGTCGACGGTCTCGGGCGCCGCGTAGCTCGGCGTGCCGAGGAAGGAGCCCGTCGTGGTCAGCCCCTCCAGGTGACGGGCGCGCGCGATGCCGTAGTCCATCACCTTCGCGGACCCCGCGGCGTCGAGCATGATGTTCGAGGGCTTGAGGTCCCGGTGGATCACGCCCTTGTTGTGCGCGTAGTCGAGGGCCTCCGCGACCTGGGCCGTCAGGCGGGCCGCGAACGCCGCGTCGAGGCGCCCCTCGCGATCCAGGCACTGCCTCAGGGTCTCGCCGCGAACGAGCTCCATCGCGAAGTAGGGTACGTCGACCACCTGGCCGCGGTCCACGATGCGGACGATGTTGGGGTGGTGCAGCGTGCGGCCCAGCTCGGCCTCTCGCACGAAGCGTTCGCGGAATCGCTCGTCTTCGACGAATCCCGCCAGGGGGCGCTTGAGCGCGAAGATCTCGCCCCGCTTCTCGGCCTCGTAGACGACCGCCATGCCGCCCTTGCCGAGGCGCGCGAGGAGCGAGTACTCGCCGAAGGCCATCGGGAGCACCTCGCCTGTCCCGCTGTCGCGCCGGCCCCCCGTCGACATCGGCGTCCGGGCGGTCTGCGCCCGCCGTGCCGGCGTCCTGGCCAGGCCGTGCAGCCAGAGCCCGCCCGCCGCGAGGGCCAGGAGCACGAGGGCGACGGCGGCCCAGGGCGCCAGGGGCGAAGCCGTCGGAACGGCGAGGGCGGGGCTTGCGGGTGCCGTGGCCGGAGCGGGAGCGACCGGGGAACGCGGCAGGACGGCCGCGAACGCGTGCGACTCCCCCTTGATCTCGATCTCGCGAATGAGGTCGTCGTGGCCCGCGAGCGAAAGACGAAGGCGGTGGTGACCCGTCGGGATCGCGAGCAGGCGCAGCAGGCCGGTTCGCGGGTCCGTGCTGCCGACCCGCGAGTCGTCCAGGAAGACCTCCGCGGCCGGGGGATCCGACGTGATCTCCAGCTGCGCCAGCAGCTCACGCCGTGCGGTCCGCGCCGGGGTCTCGACCGCCGTGGGCCCGCGGGGTGTGGGGGCGATGGTCGGCGCCGGCGTCGGCGTTGGCGTCGGGACCGGCGGAGGAGCGGCCGGGGCGATCGCTGGCGCCACCGCTGCAGGCTTCGGCGCCGGTTCCGCGGGCAGCGTGGGAGGGGGCGCTGGCGCCGGTCGTTTGGCCTCGATCGCCGCGCGCACGCGGGCCTCGAGCGCTGCCCGCTCGCCGGCCGGCTCCTTGCCCAGCCGGGCCGAGGTCTCGAGCGCCCGGTGCGCCTCCTCGGGCGCGTCGAGCTGGAGCAGGGCCTCGGCGAGACGCAGGTAGGGGAAGTAGCGGGGCTCGAAGTTCGTCCCGTAGGTGGGCACCGCCGTGCCGGGCTCGGGCCGCTTCTGGACCGCGCGGCGCAGCTGGTCCACCGCCTGGCGCGGCTGCCCCGCGCGGAGAGCCTCGACGCCGCCGGCGTAGTGCTCGTACCACTCCTGCGCGGAGGCGGTGCGCGGCGCCAGGGCCGCGAGCGCCAGCAGGCCGGCGACGGCCCAGGACCGGTAGCCCGGCAACCGCCGCTTCACGCGGACGCACTCCCGGCGAGCTTCAGCTCGGCCGTGACCCTGAGCATGGACGGTGAGTATGCCACGGCTCGCCGCGAGCGCCGGATCCTCGTGCTACGCTCGCGATCGGAGGCACCACTGGACTTCGTGAAGGTCTACGACCAGGTGGCGGGGTTCCTCGAGGAGCGCACGTTTCCGCACGCCATCGTCGGCGGCCTCGGGCTGCACGCGTACGGACACAGTCGCGCGACCTTCGACCTGGATCTCGTGACGGTCCAGGCGGCCCGGTCCGCGGTCGTGGACTGGCTCGAGTCGCTGGGCTACGAGACCCTCCACAACTCGTCGGGATACTCGAACCACCAGCATCCAGAGGCCGAGATGGGCGGGCTCGACCTGGTCTACGTCGACGGCGACACGGCCGCACTGCTGTTCCCGAGCTGCTCGCGCCGGCTCAGGCTTGGCGTTCGGCAGGCGCCGGTGCCGCGCGCCGAGCACCTCGCGGCCATGAAGGTGAGAGCGATGCGCAACGACCCCTCGCGGCTGGTGCAGGACCTGGCGGACGTGCAGCACCTGCTGCAGTTGCCGGAAACCGATCGCTCCGAGGTCCGCGGGTACTTCGAGAAGGCAGGACTGCTCGACTGGTATGACAGGCTCGTCGCCACTCTCTGAGATCGATTTCGAGCGCGGCGTTCCCACGACGCCCGCCGACGTGGCGGCGCTCCGCCGTGTCCGAAGATCGCGCCGTCTCTCGACGGAGGACTACCTCCGGGCGCTGGCGCAACTGCCGTCTCCGCCTCCCGAACTCATCTCGAGACGCAGGCGCCCCGGAGCAGCCGAGCCCTTCCGCTTGCGATAGGCGCCCAGACGCGCCGCTAGCGGATCTCCTGCACGACGCGCAGGCCGACGTGGGCGAGCTGGTAGGACTCGGGCGTGCCGGTGCGCGCCGCGCAGCGCAGGGCCGGCGCGAAGCCGCGCCAGGAGCCGCCCCGCACGACGCGCGTCGAGCCTGCGGCGGGACCGGCCGGGTCGGTGGTTTCCTTCGCGCGAGGATAGGGGCCGTAGGCGTCGAGGGTCCACTCCGCCACGTTGCCGAGCGTGTCGAAGAGGCCCCAGGCGTTGGGCCGTTTCGAGCCCACGGCGTGGGCCGCCCCGTCGGCGTTCGGCGCGTACCAGGCGACGGCGTCGAGAGCCGAGGCGGGTGCAGGGTCCGTCTCGCCGGCCCGGCACGCGTACTCCCACTCCGCCTCGCTCGGCAGGCGGTACGTCGCGCCTTCCTTCTGCGAGAGCTTGAGGCAGAACTCCTGGGCGTCCTTCCACGACACGGAGCTGACGGGCAGGTCGTCTCCCACCACGGCGCTGGGGTTCTGCGGCATCAGCGCGAGCCACTGCCGCTGCGTGACCTCGGTCGCCGCGATGCGAAGAGGCTTGGTCAGGATCACGCGGTGGGGAAGCTCCTCGTCCTGCCGCAGCGGCGTGCCGGGGAGGCTGCCCATGTCGAAGCTCCCCGCGGGCACCGGCATCATCCTCATGCCGAGCGAGTTGACGACGGCGGGGGCGGCCGCGGTGGCCGGGGCGGACTGGCCCCGCGAGCCGGGCGCCGCTGCCGCCAGCAGGGCGACGAGCGGCAGCAGCGTCCTGCGCCTCACGGCCTCAGCTCCGCAGCCCCGAGAGGTCGGCCTCGAGCGTCTCGTTCGCGCCCACGACCTCGTCCCAGGTGACCCGCGCCCCGCGCCAGGCCGCCGTGCGGCCCAGGATCGTGGTGAGGTTGCTGCGGACGCTCTGGGCCACGGTCGGGTTCGTCCAGTCGCCGCGCGTGATGGCCTCGTGGAAGCCGGCGATGTTGGCGACCGCGCCGTCCGTGTACAGGTTGGGGATCTTTCCGCCCCGGTAGGGCAGCTTGCCGCGGATCGAGACCTCGCCGAAGTAGTGGCTGTCGAGCGTGCCCTCGGTCCCGTAGATCCGGCAGCAGATGTCGTCCCAGCCGTCGCCGAGCTGCTTCGAGGAGAACGAGAGGATCACGTCCTGCGGGAACGTGAAGATCACCGAGAAGGTGTCCCAGCAGTTCCCCGCCGTGCGCGCCCTCTGGCCTCCCGTGCCGACCGCGTGCAGCGGGGCGGCGTCGAGCACCCAGCTCGCCACGTCGAGCGCGTGGATGTTCTGCTCGGTGATGACGTCGCCGGACAGGGCGCGGTCGAGGCCCCAGGCCCGCAGCCGCAGCTCGGGGTCGCCGGGCTTCTCCTTGAGCCACTTCGCCTGGTCGCCCCAGGTGGGGCCGCAGAAGTAGGTCGCCTCGCCGCTGATGACGCGGCCGATGTCGCCGTACTGCACGCGCTTGACCGCCTCGCGATAGAAGGGGTCGGTCCGCGTCTGGAAGTCGACGAGAAAGGCGCGCTTCTTCTCCGTCGCCTTGCGTCCGCTCTCTTCCACCGTCCGGCAGCCGGGCACGTCCACGGCGATCGGCTTCGCGAGGTACACGTGCTTGCCCGCCTCGACGGCGTCGGCCGCCTGGCGCGGGTGGAAGTAGGGCGGGCTCTCGATCACCACGGCGTCGACGCCGCTCTCGAGCAGGCGGCGGTAGCCGGCGAGGCCGGTGTAGCGCCGCTCGGCGGGGACCTGGAACTTCGCCCCGAACTCGTCGACGCGCGCCTGGAAGTAGTCGGCCGCGGCCGTGATCTGGTAGCCGCCGTGCTTCTGGAAGAGGTCGGCGATCCAGGTGCCGCGGCCGCCGTTGCCGATCGCGCCGAGGGTGAGGCGCGAGTTGGCCTCGTAGCCGAAAGCCGTGCGGGACGAGACCAGCAGCGGCGCGCCGGCGGCGGCGGCCGTCGTCAGGAACGTGCGCCGGCTCGTGCCGGCGGCGGGCTCGGGGCGGTGCTCGGGGGACTCGACCCTTTCTTTCATGGCGTATCGCCTCCCTCGTGCCGACGTCGTCCGGGTGTCAGGCCGCGGCCGCCGTGGCAGCGTGGCGAAGCTATCACACGCGGTAGAGGACCGGGTTGAGCTCCGAGGCGATGACCTCGCCCACCCGGGCGCCGGGGCACCACGCGTCGCGGTCGCGCTCCTGGTTCGGGTTGCGCGGCGCCGCGAGGCGCATCTCGTGGTCCATGTAGATGACCGTGAAGACCTCGCGCATGCGCGCGCTGCGGTTCTCGCCCGCGCGGTGGAAGGTCCAGCCCGCGTGGAAGCTGACGTCGCCCAGCGCGAAGGGCTCCTCGACCAGACCGTGGCTGGCCAGCCGCTTCTTGAGCGTGTCCTCGCTCTCGTCGCCGATCGCGAGGTCGCGGCCGTCGCGGAAGCGGTGGCTCTTCGGGCAGAAGGCGAGCGGGCCCATCTCCAGGGGCACGTCCACCAGCGGGATCCAGGCCGTCGTCGAGAGGTCGCTGGCGAGCGGCCAGTAGTACTGGTCCGCGTGCCACGGCGTCAGGCCGCCGTGCGGTTCCTTGAACAGGGCCTGGTCGTGGTAGAGGCGCACGCCGCCGCAGCCCATCAGCTCGGCTGCGATGCGCGCGAGCCGCCGGCTCTCGACGAGGCGGCGGACGAGCGCGCTCTCGCGCCAGAGGTTCATCACCTGGAGGAACGCCCGGCCGTAGGTGTCGCGCTCGGCGAGCGGCCGCGCCTGCGTCGTCCGCCGCTCCACCTGGGCGGCGATTTCGGCGCGGTAGTCCTGAAGCAGGGCGGGCGAGAGCACGGCCTTCAGGTGGACGTAGCCGTTCTCGCGGTAGCACTGCATCTGCTCCGGCGTGAGCGCGTACTCGCCGTCGATCTCGGGCACGCCGGTCGTGGCTCTTTCCCTCGGACTCGCGCCCGTGGGCGGTTTGCGCTGGCGCCATCATAGCCTGCCCGGCGCGGCGGCCGCGCGGCCGCGCGGCCGTTGCTCAGCGATCGAGGTCGCGGAAGTAGAGCGTCCTCTCGCCCGCGCAGCGGGCGCAGCGGCGCGTGATGACCGCCATGGGCTGGCTGTCGTAGACGATCGCCGCGCGCTCGCTTTCGCACCAGGGGCCCCCGCAGACGCAGGCGCCTCCGACGCCGTCCGGGGGGATGGCCTCGAGCGAGGGGACCCGGATCGCCGCCCGCGGCTGCTCGCCCGTGCGGGAGAGCTTCGGCTCGAGGAAGTCTCCCTGCCGCCGGCTCTCTCGCCGCCGCGCCAGGGCCGCGCGGGCGCCCCAGGCGACGAGGCCCGCGGCGCCGCCGCCGAGCAGCAGCAGGCCGAGCCAGCCCGCGGCCGCGTCGCCGGGCGGGTCGACGGCCGCCGCCGCCAACGGCCGAACCCGCCCGGCCGGGCTCTCGCGGGAGCTGTCCGGCGCCGCGGCGGCTGCCGTGCGCGGGCGCGCGGCGACGCGGCAGACGACGAGGTCGGAGGCGCGGTCGGTGCGGTC
>JBGASI010000203.1:0-7811 GCA_044229815.1 Vicinamibacteria bacterium
GCTGCTGACGCCGCAGGCGCGCGTGCTCGTGCGCATGGAGACGCTGCGGCGCGCCGCGCTCTACGCCGCCTCGGACGCCACGGCCGCCCGGGCTCTGCTGGCCCAGCTGCGCGCACGCACGGCGAACCGCTCGGACGCGCTGGCGCGCTTCGACCTCGGCTACGCGGTCGAGGCGTACCGCCAGGCGCGGCACGGGGCCCCGGCGACCCCCGGCGAGCCGGTCGAAGACGGCCGGGCGCTGGTCAGCGACGCACTCGCGGCGCGCGGGCCCGATCCCGAGATGGCGTATGCGGCGGCGCTCCTGAGCATCGACTCCGCCGGCGACTGGCGGGGCCATCTGCGGGCGGCCGCGGCCGGGGCCACGGACGGATCCGATCTCGCGCGCACGCTCGCCGCCCACACCCCTGTCTGGGGCGAACGCCTGAAGGCCGCGCGCACCGCCGCCGCGCGCTGAGCCCTTCCCCGCGCCGGCCCGCGCGTGCGGGCCGGCCGTTTCGTCGCTAGACTGGCCGGATGGTGGACGAGACGGGCGCCGGCGAGACACCCCCGGGGATCGACTACGCGGCGCTCATGCGCGAGGCGCTGCACGGCGTCGTCCGCCGCGCGCTGGCGCTGGCCGCGACCGAGGGCCTGCCCGGGGACCACCACTTCTACCTGACCTTCGGCAGCTCCGACGAGGGTGTCGAGCTGCCCGCGGCGCTCCGCCGCCAGTTCCCGGACGAGATCACGATCGTGCTCCAGCACCAGTTCTGGAACCTCGTCGTCGACGACGCGGGCTTCTCGGTCACGCTGCGCTTCGGCGGCGCCCCGGAACGGCTCGTCGTCCCGTGGCCCGCCCTGCGCGCCTTCGCCGATCCCTCGGTGGGCTTCGGGCTGCGGCTGCAGCCGGTGCCCGACGACGCCGAGGGCGAGACGCCGCCCGAGACGCCCGCCGAGCCCTCGCCGCCGGCCGCCGGCTCGCCGGAGCCCGGGGACGCCGGCGAGGGGTCGAACGTCGTCGACTTCGGGGCCTTCCGACGGCGATCGCCCGAGCAGCGGGACTGAGGGGGCCCGTTGCACATACCCGACGGGTTCCTCGACGCCCGCACCGCCGTCGTCACCGGCGTCCTGGCGACGGCCGGGCTCGGCGTCGCCCTGCGCCAGGCCCGCCTGCGGCTGCCCCCTCGCCGCGTGCCGCTGCTCGGGCTCGCGGCCTCGTTCGTGTTCGCGGCCCAGATGGTCAACTTCCCCGTCGCGGCCGGCACCTCGGGCCACCTGATCGGAGCGGTGCTCGCCTCGGTGCTGCTCGGCCCGAGCGCCGGCGTCGTGGCGCTCTCGGCGGTGCTGATCGTGCAGTGCCTCATGTTCGCCGACGGCGGCCTGTCCGCCCTCGGCGCGAACGTCCTCAACATGGCGCTGATCGGGAGCGTCCTCGGCTGGACGGTGTACCACCTGGTGAGCCGCGCGATGGGCGGCTCCCTGCTGGCGCGCCTGACCGCCGCGGCCTTCGCCGGCTGGTGCAGCACCGTGCTGGCCGCGGTCGCCTGCGCCGGCGAGCTGGCCGCCTCGCGCACGGTGAGCTGGACGGCCGCGCTGCCGGCGATGGCGGGCGTGCACATGCTGATCGGCGTCGGTGAGGGCCTGATCACCGCCCTGGTGCTCTCGGCCATCGCACGCACGCGACCGGAGCTGCTGCTGCCGGACGCCGCCCCGGGGCCGCGCCGCTCCTACGGGGCGATCGCGGCCTACGGCTTCGTGATCGCGCTGGCGCTCGCCCTCTTCGCCTCGCCGCTCGCCTCGCGGCTGCCCGACGGCCTCGACCACGTGGCGGCGGCCCTCGGCTTCGAGGCGCGCGCCGGCGCTCCGGTGCTCGGCGCGCCGCTGCCCGATTACGCGGTGCCGGGCCTGCACGGCAGCGTCCTCGCCACCTCGCTCGCCGGCGCCGCCGGCACGCTCGTGGCCTTCGTGCTGGCCTGGCTGCTCGCGCGCCTGCTCGTCCCGCGCAGCGCCGCGGCGCCCGACGCCCCAGCCGGTCCAACGCAGTGAAGCACGACTTCCTCGACCGCTACAGCCGGCTCGACTCGCCGGTGCACCGGCTGCCGCCGGCCGTCAAGCTCGCGGCCGCGCTCGCCTTCGTGGCGACCACGCTGCTCGTGCCGCCAGCCCCGGCGCCCCTCGCCGCGCTCGGGCTGCTGCTCGCCGGCGTCGCCTGGCTCGCCCGGATCCCCTGGGGCTTCCTGGCGCGCCGCCTGCTGCTGCTCGAGCCGTTCGTGCTCGGCGTCGCGCTGCTCGCGCTCTTCCAGCCCGGCGGCGGCCGGCTGTTCGCGCTGCTCGTGGCCCGCAGCACGCTGTGCCTGGCGGCGATGATCCTGCTGTCGAACACGACGCCGTTCTCCGACCTGCTGCGGGTACTCAAGGCGGCGCGCACGCCGGCGCTGCTGCTGACGACGCTGTCGCTGATGTACCGCTACCTCTTCGTTCTGGTCGACGAGTCGCAGCGGATGAGCCGGGCGCGCCGGAGCCGGACCTTCACGCCGCGGCGGGAGCGCGACTGGCGGACGCTCGCCACCGTGGTGAGCCAGCTCTTCATCCGCAGCAGCGAGCGCGCCGAGCGCATCTACGACGCCATGTGCGCGCGGGGCTGGCAGTGAGCGCCGCGCTCGAGGTGCGCGACCTGCGCTTCCGCTACGGCGACGGCACGCCCGCGCTGCGCGGCGTGAGCTTCTCGATCGCCGAGGGCGAGTGCGTGGGCCTGATCGGGCCGAACGGCGCCGGCAAGAGCACGCTGCTGCTGCACCTCAACGGCCTGCTGCCCGAGCGCTGGGACGGCCCGAGCGCCGTCTTCGTGGGCGGCCGGCCGGTGGGTCCCGACACGCTGCCGGAGGTGCGCCGCCGGGTGGGTCTGCTGTTCCAGGACCCGAACGACCAGCTGTTCTGCCCGACGGTGTTCGAGGACGTGGCCTTCGGCCCGCAGCAGCTGGGGCTCGGGGAGGCGCAGCTGCATGAGCGGGTGGCCGCCGCGCTGGCGCGAACCGGGATCGCCGGCTTCGAGGCGCGCGCGCCCCACCACCTCAGCGTGGGCGAGAAGCGGCGCGTCTGCCTGGCGGGCGTTCTCGCCTGCGAGCCCTCGCTGCTCGTGCTCGACGAGCCGACGAGCAGCCTCGACCCGAAGGGCCGGCGCGAGCTGAAGGACCTGCTGCGGCAGATCCCGATCACCAAGCTCGTGGCGACGCACGACCTCGAGCTGGTCGTCGAGCTGTGCTCGCGCGTGATCGTGCTCGACGGCGGCGAGGTCGTCGCGCAGGGACCGACGCTCGAGGTCCTCGCGGACGAGGCGCTGATGCTCAAGCACAGCCTCGAGCGGCCGCACGCGCTGCGCCACGTCCACCCGCACTGACGGGCGCGGGCGCCGCCCGCCCGCTACCAGCTGGCGTGCACGAAGGGCCGGATCGCCTCGTCGTAGACGGTACGCACCGCGGCCAGCGCCTGCGGCGACAGCGGCGCGAGCCCGGCGGACGCGGCGTTGGCGCTCGCCTGCTCGACGGTCTTCGCCCCCGGGATGGCGCAGCTGACCGCGTCGAACATCAGGGTCCAGCGCAGCGCGAGCTGCGCGAGCGTGGCCCCAGCGGGCACCAGCGGCCGCAACCGCTCGACCGCGGCGAGCCCGACGTCGTAGGGCACGCCCGAGAAGGTCTCGCCCTTGTCGAACGCCGCGCCCTCGCGGTTGAAGCTGCGGTGGTCGTCGCTCGCGAAGGTCGAGGCCGGCGTGAGCTTGCCGGTGAGCAGCCCGCTCGCGAGCGGCACCCGGGCGAGGATGCCGACCTGGCGGGCCTTCGCGGCGGGGAACAGCTGCTCCGCGGGCTTCTGGCGGAACATGTTGAAGATGACCTGCACCGTCTGCACGTTCGTCTGGCGGATCCCGCGCAGCGCCTCGCCGACCGTCTCGACGCTGACGCCGTAGTAGCGGATCTTCCCCGCCGCGACGAGATCGTCGAGGATGCCGAAGACCTCGGGACGCCCGTAGACGTCCGGGTGCGGGCAGTGCAGCTGCAGCAGGTCGACCGTGTCCAGCTCGAGGTTCCTGAGGCTGCGGTCCACCCAGGCGTTGAGGTTCTCGCGGCTGTAGCCCTCGACCGTCTGCTTCGGCAGGCGGCGGCCGGCCTTCGTGGCGACGTAGATCCGCTCGCCCCGGCGCTCGCGGCGCAGGCGCGCGACCAGCCGCTCGCTTCGGCCGTCGCCGTAGACGTCGGCCGTGTCGACGAAGTTCGTCCCGGCGTCGACGGCCGCGTGCAGGGCCTTCATCGACTGCTCGTCGTCCACCGAGCCCCACGTGCCGCCGATCGCCCAGGCCCCGAAGCTGATCGCCGACACCTTCATGTCCGTGCGCCCGAGCTGGCGGTATTCCATGGGGCCTCCTGGCCGTCGACGCTGCCCGGGTCGCCGAGCCGCTGCGCGAGGCAGCCGAGCTGCCCGCGGAGAGTCTATGCGATCGGGCGTGACGTTGGCGTGGAAGAGTCCGGCCGCGGTATCGTCCGCCCATGCCCGACACGAACGCGCGCGCTCTCCCCCGCGTGGTCTCCCTCGCCGCGCTGCTGCTGCTCGTCGTCGCGGTCCGCCCGGCGGCCCCCCGCCCGCCGGAGGCGGCGGCCTCGCCGGTGTTCCCGCCGGAGCTCGTCCACTGGGTGCCCTACGGCAAGGAGCCGCTCTTCGCCGGCACGGGCCGGGCCACCTGGGACCGGGAGATCCGCGAGCGCGGGTTCATCCTGCGCGACGGGGGCACCTGGCGGCTGTGGTACACGGGCTACGACTCCTCGCGCAGCGAGACGAAGGCGCTCGGCCACGCCACCTCGAGCGACGGCCTCGTCTGGAAACGCGACCCGGGGAACCCGGTCTTCGCCGGCGTGTGGACGGAGGACGTCTTCGTCCTGAAGCACCAGGGCGTCTTCCAGATGTTCGCAGAGGGCGTGAACGACGTCGCGCACCGGCTCACGTCGCGCGACGGCGTGCGCTGGGAGGAGCAGGGACCGCTGGACGTCCGCAGCCGCTCGGGCGAGCCGATCGCGGCCGGCGCCTACGGCACGCCGGCGGTGTGGGAGGATAACGGGACCTTCTACCTGTTCTACGAGCGCGGCGACAAGGGGATCTGGCTCGCCACCTCGAAGGACCTGCGCGTCTTCACGAACGTGCAGGACGAGCCGGTGATCGGCCTCGGTCCCGACGTCTACGACCGCCAGGCCGTCGCGCTGAACCAGGTCGTGCGCTACCGGGGCCGCTACTACGGCGTCTACCACGCGAACGCCGATCCCGAGTGGAAGGGCCCCTGGACCACGTGCCTGGCCGCGTCGGACGACCTCGTGCACTGGACGAAGTACCCGGGCAACCCCGTGATCCGCAGCGACGACTCGAGCGGCATCCTCGTCGACGACGGGACCCGGCTGCGGCTCTACACGATGCACCCGGCCGTGAGGCTCTGGCTGCCCCGCGGCGCGGCGACGCTCCGGTAGCCGAGGCCCGCCCGCCTACTGCAGCTCGATCTCGAAGACGGTGTCGACCGGGTCGGGCCGCGCGAAGGTCTGGTACGTGGGCTCGGCGACGTTGAGGAACAGGCTGCCCGGCGAGGTGTCGCCCCACCAGGTGGCCGCCGTCTTGGCCTCCGACCCGTCGGCCAGCAGCCGGACGGCCTTCACGCGGCCGCCGAGGCCGCGCACGTTGATGTGGCCGACGTGCGGGTACAGCCAGTGCGCGTACACGCGGCCGGCGCGCTGGGTGAAGCGGCCCCAGTCCGGCTTGGGCAGCTCCGACGCGCCACAGCCATAGATGCTGCCGGAGTTGCGATCCATCCAGCGCCCGACGGCCTCGAGCGTGCGGACGGACGGCTCCGGGATCCGGCCGCGGGCGTCGGGGCCGACGTTGAGCAGCAGGTTGCCGTTCTTGCTCACCGCCTCGACGAGCGTGTGGACGACGAGCTCGGGCGTCTTCCACTCGTGGTCGGCCGCGGCGTAGCCCCAGTTGTTGTTGAGCGTGAGGCAGGCCTCCCAGGGCATCGGCCGCCCTTCGGCGTCGACGAGCGTCACGTCCGGCAGGCCCTGCTCGGGCGTCTCGAAGTCGCCGTACGGGGAGAACCGGCGCGGCCCCGCGCCGACGCCCTCGTTCACGTCGAGCCGGTTGTTGAGCAGGATGCCCGGCTGGTGGCGCCGCACCCTCTCGACGAGCCGGGAGGCGCCCCACTTCTCGCCGCGGTAGTCGTCGAACGAGTAGTCGAGCCACAGCAGGTCGAGCCGGCCGTACTTCGTGGTGAGCTCCTCGACCTGCCCGTGCATGTACTGCAGGTAGCGCTCCCACTGCCGCGGCCGCTTGCCGAACGCGGCGTCGTCGCGCAGCGGGTGGTTGCCGACGTTCGGGTAGTCGGGGTGGTGCCAGTCGATCAGCGAGTAGTAGAGGCCGACCTTCAGGCCCTCGGCGCGGAAGGCCTCGAGGTACTCGCGCACGAGGTCGCGGCCGCCGAAGCGCGTGCTGATCTTGTAGTCGGTGAGCGCCGAGTCGAACAGGCAGAAGCCGTCGTGGTGCTTGGCGGTCATCACCGCGTACTTCATGCCGGCCCGCTTCGCGAGCCGCGCCCACTCCCGCGCGTCGAAGTCGACCGGGCGGAAGGCCTCGACGTAGGGAAGGTAGCGCTCGGCGGAGAGCCGCTCCTGAGACTGCACCCACTCCCCGCGCGCGGGCACGGCGTAGGCCCCGAAGTGGATGAACATGCCGAAGCGCGCCTCTCGCCACCACGCGTTGCGCCCGGCCACCTCCTCGTAGCGGCCCGCCGCGGGCGGCGTGGCCTGGCCGGCGTGGCCCGCCGCGGCGGCGAGCACGATCGCCAGGACGAGCGCGTGTGCGAGAGATCTCCTCATGGCGTCCTCCTCGGCCGGACACGAACTTCGTGGCCCGCGCATCATATCCGCACGGCTGGGCTAAACTCCCCCTCCGCCCGGGACCCTGAAGGCCCGTGGCTCTTGCAGGGAGGCACACCCATGGATGGCAGCGTCGCGCTCAGCGCCCTGCTCCTCGCCGGGGCACTCGCGCCCCGGCCGACGGTCGACGCCCGGCCGTTGCCGCCGGTGCAGGTCGAGGTCGGCGTCCGGCGCCAGGACCACGGCTTCTGGGGCACCCTGCTCAGCTCGGACGACGACTACGACCTCTCCGAGCGCGAGATCGAGCGCGCGCTCCGGCGCTTCCCCTGGCTCGAGACCGTGCCGCAGGAGGGCGAGGTGGCGCTCGGCGTGACGCGGCGCTACGTGAACGAGTCCTCGCGCTCGAAGCCGAAGAACGACAAGGTGACGATCACCTGGCGCTTCACGCTGCGCGTGGCGATCCGCTCGCGCGAGAACCGCGACCAGCTCGAGGCCACGGCCACCGTCTCCGAGACGGTCTCCGAGCGCGACGCCCACCGCCGCCACCACGGCGACTACTGGGAGCGCAGCGCTTTCGAGCGGCTGGCCCGCGAGATCGCGGACAAGGCGGACGACTGGATCCTCGACCAGCTCGACGAGCTGCGGCCCGATCGTCCCGACGCCGGCTTTCGCCACCAGGTCAAGCACAAGTGGCTGGTGAAGGGCGACGGGCTCGAGATCACGGGCGTCGAGCCGGGCAGCCCCGCCCAGGCCGCGGGGCTCGAGCCGGGCGACCGGATCCGCGCCGTCGACGGCGAGACGGGCACCTCCGAGATGGACCTGCGCGTGCGCAGCTGGTGGACGGCGCCGCCGGGAACCATCGTGCGCCTCGAGCTCGAGCGCGGCAAGGGCCGGCGCCCCGTGGAGTGCGCGCTCGTGCCGCCGTCCCTGTGG
>JBGASI010000204.1:0-7811 GCA_044229815.1 Vicinamibacteria bacterium
CGCTTCACCGCCCGCGACGCCGCGGGCGCGCCCGTCCGGAGCCGCGCCTACTACTCGGTCGGAGGCGGGTTCGTCGTGGACGAGGAAGCCCCCGAGGCGGGCGCGGCGGCGGCCCGCGAGCGGCCGTTCCCGTTCCGCACCGGCGCCGACCTGCTGCGCCTCTGCGCGGCCCACGCGCTGCGCATCAGCGACCTGATGCTCGCCAACGAGAGGACGCTGAGGACCGAGGCCGAGATCCGCGACGGCCTGCTGCGCCTGTGGGACGTGATGCAGGCCTGCGTGCGCCGCGGCTGCGAGCAGGACGGCGTGCTGCCCGGCGGGCTCAAGGTCCGGCGACGGGCCGCCGACCTGCGCCGCGGCCTGCTCGCGCACCCCGAGGCGGCGCTGCGCGACCCGCTGACGGCGATGGACTGGGTGAACCTCTACGCGCTCGCGGTCAACGAGGAGAACGCGGCCGGCGGGCGGGTCGTCACCGCGCCGACGAACGGCGCGGCCGGCATCATCCCCGCCGTCCTTCACTACTACGCGCGCTTCGTGCCGTCCGCGAACGACGACGCCATCGTGCGCTTCCTGCTCACGGCCGGCGCCATCGGCGTGCTCTACAAGGAGAACGCCTCGATCAGCGGGGCGGAGGTGGGCTGCCAGGGCGAGGTCGGGGCGGCCTGCTCGATGGCCGCCGCGGGCCTCGCCGAGGTGCTCGGCGGCAGCCCCGAGCAGGTCGAGAACGCGGCCGAGATCGCGATGGAGCACAACCTCGGCCTCACCTGCGACCCGATCGGCGGCCTGGTGCAGGTCCCCTGCATCGAGCGCAACGCGATGGCCTCGATCAAGGCCATCAACGCCGCCCGCATGTCGCTGCGCGGCGACGGGGAGCACTTCGTGCCCCTCGACAAGGTCATCCAGACCATGCGCGACACCGGGGCCGACATGAAGGACAAGTACAAGGAGACCGCCCGCGGCGGCCTGGCCCTGCACGTGCCCGAGGGACAGGACCTCGCCGTCAACATCCCGGAGTGCTGAGCTCAGGCCCCCGCCAGCTCCCAGCCCTTGCGGTATTCGCGGCCGAGCAGCGCGTTGGCCTCCGGCCGGTTCGTGATCGTGGCGCTCGCCGCATCCCAGACCAGGCGCTGGCCGCCCAGGCGCAGCGAGACGGCGGCGAGGTTGAAGGCGTCGGAGATCGGCCCGGCCAGCGTGAAGCTGCCGAAGGTGGCCGCGCCGCCGCGGAAGGCGTCGAGCCAGACCGGCTTCTCCTGCTCGCCGGCCTGCGGCAGCACGCTCGGCCCGTCCGCGGCCCGGAACTCGCGGGCCTTGCGGTAGGGGATGATCATGGGGTCGTCGCACTCGAAGCCGGCGAGGATCTTCCCCTTGTCGCCCACGAACAGCATCCCCTCGGGCGCCAGCTCGCGGCCGTCCTCGTCGAGCTCCTCGGGCGTGCGCGGCTTGATGCCGCCGTCGTACCAGAAGAGGTCCAGCGCGGGCCGGCTGCCCCTGGCCGCGAAGCGGAAGCGGATCGTGCACGCGGTCGGGAACGAGTAGTCGTTCCTTATCCCGACGCTGACGCCGTCCTGCAGCGTGGACACGTGAGTGGGGCTCGTCTCCACCACCGTCGGCGCCTCGAGCCCGAACGCCTGGAACACCGGCCACAGGCTGTAGTGACCCATGTCGGCGACGGCGCCGCCGCCGAACTCGTACCAGCCGCGGAAGACGGCGTGCGTGTAGTGGGGGTGGTAGGGACGCGGCAGCGACGGCCCGAGCCAGAGGTCCCAGTCGAAGTCCTTCGGGACGGGCGGGGTGTCGGTCGGCAGGGTCGCGAACTGGGGCCAGACCGGGCGGTTCGACCAGTTGTGGATCTCGCGCAGGGTGCCGATCGCGCCGCGCTCGATCCAGCCCTTCACGAGCTGCACCGACGTGCCCGCGCTCGCGGGCAGGAAGTGGGTGGCGAGCTGCGTCCGCGTCGCCGTCTCGACGACCAGCCGCGCCTCCCGCAGCCGGTTGGCGAGCGGCTTGTGCATCAGGACGCGCTTGCCCCGGCGCAGCGCGGCGAGCGCGACCGTGGCGTGCAGGTGGTCCGGCGTCATCACCTTGACGGCGTCGACGTCTTCCTTCTCCAGCAGCTCGCGGAAGTCCGCGTACGCGGCGACGCCCTTGAACCTGTCCGCCGCGCGCTGGTTGGCGTAGAACAGCTCGGCCACCTCGCGGCCGACCGCGCGGCCGCCGGGCACGCCCGGGACTCCCCTGCGCCAGTCCGGCTTCCCGAGGGCGCTCGCGATCTCCGCGCGCACCGAGTCCTTGCTCCACTCGACGTAGTCGGTGCTCTCGCGGTTGGGGTCGCAGACGGCCACGAGCTGGATCTCCGGGACGCGCAGCAGGGCGGGCATCTCCGTCAGCCCTTCGGTCCCGCAGCCGATGTAGCCGAAGGTCAGCTTGTCGCTCGGGGCGACGTGGCCGGCTCCCCCGAGCACGTGCCGCGGGACGATGCTGAACGCCGCGGCCGAGGCGGCCGAGGCTCCCAGGAACTGGCGCCGGTCGACCGTGGATGACATGTCGTCCTCCTTGCCCGCTTCGCTGCTAGCGCGCCCCCTTGCGCCGCAGCACCTCGACGACGGCGTCGAAGGCCGGCTTCTCGCGGCCGTCCCGGTCCCAGAGCAGCGGGTAGTTGACGCGGCCGGGGATCGGGAAGTCGTGCAGCCACGAGCCCGCGTCGGTGACGCCCCAGAAGGTGACGCGGCCGACCCGGTGCTTCAGGAACAGCTCGAAGACCTCCGCGTAGCGGCGGGCCAGCCTCTGCTGCACCGCGGGCGGCAGGCCGTCCGGGTAGACGTTCGTCGTCGCGCGGATCTTCGCTTTCTTCGCGAGGTCGGCGCCCCACATCTCCGGGTCGCGCGGCAGGACGTCCATGTCGAGTTCCGTGATCAGCGGGGTCGCGCCGGCCGCCCGGATCGCGCCGAGGCAGGCGTCGATCGCCGCGAGCGGCGGGTCGTCGATGCCCCAGTGGCCCTGCTCGCCGATGCCGTCCACCCGCAGGCCCTGCGCCAGGAGGCCCTGCACCAGGCGCACGGCGGCGGCGCACTTGGCCGGCTTCCAGAGGTTGTAGTCGTTGTAGTAGAGCTCGGCCTGCGGATCGGCCGCGTGGGCGAACTCGAAGGCCCTGGCGACGTAGTCCTCGCCGATCGCCTCCAGCCAGGGCGTCCGGCGCAGGCTGCCGTCGTCCTCGAGCGCCTCGTTGACGACGTCCCAGCCGCCGATCCGGCCGCGGTAGCGGCCGACCACGGCGTCGATGTGGGTCTTCAGCCGGCGAAGCGCCGTCTCCCGGTCGAGCTTTCGCCCGCCCTCGCCGGCGAACACCCAGGCCGGCGTCTGCTGGTGCCACAGCAGCACGTGGCCCACGACGAAGAGGCCGTTCTTGCTGCCGAGCGCGACGTAGCGGTCGGCAGGCTCGAAGTCGTAGCGATCGGGCTGCGGATGGACGGCCTCCCACTTCAGCAGGTTCTCGGGGCTGATCGTGTCGAACTGGCGGAGCACGAGGGCCGCGGCCTTCTCGTCGTGGCCGTCGCTCTGGGCCCTGTTGACGGCGGCGCCGATGCGCAGCCCCTTCGGGGCGAGGTCCTTGAGCGCCGCCGGCGGCGCGGCGTGTGCGGCGCCGACGCTGCCGGCGAGCAGGAGGCTCATCACGATCGCGGCTCGTTTCATCTCGGTGGCTCCCCTCGCGAGACCGGCGGCTACGCTTCCTGCGACGCGTACTGCCTGCGCCGCTCGGCCAGCTCGTCGGTCATCGCGATCTCGGTGCGCTTGTCGATCGCGTAGAAGAAGAGGCACCCGGCGCAGATGGCGAACGTGACGGCCGGGAACACGCTCATCGTCAGGCGGATGCCGTCGAGCGCGCTGGCGCCCTGCGCCACGTTCGGCACGTAGCCGTAGAGCGAGAGCACGTAGCCCGTGATCGCTCCGCCGAAGCCGAGGCCGGCCTTGAGCGCGAAGACGATCGCGGCGAAGACGATCGCCGTGGCGCGGCGCCCCGTCTTCCACTCCGAGAAGTCCGCGACGTCGGCCATCATCGCCCACAGCAGCGGGATCGTGAAGCCGTAGGCGAACTGGCGCGCGATCTCGCAGGCGAACATCGCCGCGACCGAGGTGGGGGGCAGCACGGCGAAGACGGCCGTGACCAGCGCCGTGACGGCGAGGCCCGTGCCGAACACGTTGCGCTTGCCGAAGCGGACCGCGAGCGCCTTGGAGAAGAAGATGGCGACGATCGTCGCCAGCGTGCCGAGCACGTTGAACGCGCTGAAGCCGAAGCTGACCACCTGGCCCTCGTCGGCGGTAGAGACGCCGAACGAACCGAGGAGGGCGGCGAGGCTCGCCTTGTCGACGTAGTAGTTGAAGTAGTACGGGACCACGCTGCCGCGCATGGCGAGGGTGACGAAGAGCACAAGCGTCAGGACGAACATGGCGAGCCAGGGACCGTTCTTCGTCAGGTCGGAGAAGTGCTGGCCGACCGAGGCCTTCTGGTGGGGCGGCGGCTGGATGCGCTCGCGGGTCGTCGCGAAGGTGATCAGGAACAGCACCACGGCGAGGACCGAGAAGATGCCGATCGTCCACTGGTAGCCCTTGGCGTTGTCGCCCTGGCCGAAGTGGGCGACCATCGGCAGCGCGAGGCCCTGGATCACCAGCTGGGCCACCATCGCGCAGACGAAGCGGTAGGACGACAGGCTGGTGCGCTCGCCGAGGTTGCCCGTCATCACCCCGCTCAGCGCCGAGTAGGGCAGGTTGTTCGCGGAGTAGACCATCATCAGCGCGATGTAGGTCAGGTACGCGTAGACGAGCTTGCCGCCGGGGCTCAGGTCGGGGGTCATGAAGGCCAGGAAGCCCATGACCCCGAAGGGCACGGCGGTCCAGAGCACCCAGGGACGGAACTTGCCCCAGCGCGTCTGCGTGCGGTCGGCGACGACGCCCATGATCGGGTCGAAGATCGCGTCCCAGAAGCGCACCACGACCAGCAGCGTTCCGGCCGCCGCGGCGGTGATGCCGAAGGTGTCGGTGTAGAACGCCAGCTGGAACATCACCATCGTCTGGAAGATGAAGTTCGCGGCCGTGTCGCCGAGGCCGTAGCCGACCTTCTCGACCACCGACAGCCGCTGTCTCGAATCGCCCGTCGTCACCGTGTCGGCCACAGCTCGCCCTCCTCGTGTCACGCGCAGCGCACGCAGGTCACCGGCTGCCGGCGGAACGGTACCACGGGACGTGCCAGGTTCCGTTCGCTCTGGGAGATACTCGCGCCGGCCCGTCAGGCCACTTTCTGGAGACCCGAAATGCCCCAGCCCTACCAGGATCCCAGCCGGTCGATCGAGGGGCGCGCGAGCGACCTGCTCTCGCGCCTGAGCTTCGAGGAGAAGGCGGCACAGCTGCACGCGCTCTGGCTCATCCTCTCCGAGGACGGCGAGCACCGTCCGCGCCAGGACGACTTCACGGGCGGGAGCGACCCGGCGGCCGTGAAGAAGGCGCTCGCGCACGGGCTCGGCCAGATCTCGCGCGCGCTCGGCAGCCACGGCGTCGAACCGCGCAGCGGTGTCCGCGCGCTCAACCGGCTGCAGAAGCTGCTGTGCGAGCAGACCCGGCTCGGGATCCCCGCCCTCTCGCACGAGGAGTGCCTGGTGGGCCTGATGGCGCGCGGGGCGACGATGTTCCCTTCGGCCCTCGCCTACGGCGCGACCTTCGACCCCGAGCTCGTCGAGCGCGTGGCGCAGGCGATCGGGCGCGAGGCGCGCAGCGTGGGCTGCCACCAGGGGCTCGCCCCCGTCCTCGACGTCTCGCGCGACGTCCGCTGGGGCCGCACCGAGGAGACCTTCGGCGAGGACCCCTACCTCGCAGGCGTCCTCGGCACGCGCTTCGTCCGCGGCCTGCAGGGGGAGAAGCGGGACCTGCTGGCGACACTCAAGCACTTCGCCGGCCACTCCTGGAGCGAGGGGGCGCGCAACCACGCCCCGGTGCACCTCGGCTGGCGCGAGTTGAACGACGTGTTCCTGCTCCCGTTCGAGATGGCGGTGAAGCAGGCGAACGCCGGGTCCGTGATGCCCGCCTACCACGACATCGACAACGAGTCCTGCCACGCCTCGCGCCACCTGCTGACGCGGGTGCTGCGCGAGGAGTGGGGCTTCGACGGCCTGGTCGTGGCCGACTACATCGGCATCAGCCTGCTCTACCAGCACCACAACCTGGCAAGGGACCGCGCGGAGGCCGCGGCGCTGGCGTTTGGCGCCGGGGTCGACGTCGAGCTGCCGGCGGACGACTGCACCACGCATCTCGCCGAGGCGATGCGCCGGGGCCTCGTGTCGCTGGAGACGCTGGACGCGGCCGTGAGGCGGATCCTCGTCGAGAAGCTGCGCCTGGGCCTCTTCGAGCGTCCCTACGTGGACGAGGGCGCGATCGAGCTGCAGGCGCCCAGCACCGTGGCGCTCGCGCGCGAGGCGGCGCGCGAGGCGGTCGTGGTGCTCGAGAACCGGGGGATCCTGCCCCTCGCTCCGGGTCGGCTCGGGCGCCTCGCGCTGATCGGTCCCACCGCCGACGATCCGCTCGCGCTCCTCTGCGGCTACAGCTTCCCCGTGCACCTGATCCTCAACGACGCGGGCGAGACCGCCGCCCAGGTCGTGACGCCGCGCGCCGCGCTCGAGCAGGCGTTCGGCAGCGCGAAGATCGCCTACTCGAGGGGCTGCTTCATCATCGAGCAGCGCAAGTACGGCTCCCCCGTGTTCCCGGGTGACGTCGAGAAGAGCACGTCGCTCGACCAGGCCTCGCCGGTCTCGCGTCGGACGGACCTCATCCCCGCCGCGGTCGAGTGCGCGCGCTCGGCCGACGTGGCGGTCGTCTGCGTCGGGGACCTGGCCGGACTGTTCCGGACCGGGACGGTGGGCGAAGGCTCCGACGCCGACTCGCTCGATCTGCCGGGCGTGCAGCAGCAGCTCCTCGAGGCGGTGGTCGCGACCGGCACGCCGGTCGTGGTGGTGCTCACGAGCGGCCGCCCCTACAACCTCGGCGGCCTCGAGGAGAAGGTCGCCGCGCTGGTGATGGCCTTCGCGGGCGGCCAGGCGGGCGGGCCGGCCCTCGTCGACGTGCTGACGGGAGCGGCGGAGCCCTCGGGCCGGCTCACCGTCTCGGTGCCGAAGAACGTCGGCGCCGTCCCCTACTTCTACAACCACAAGCTGAAGAGCGCCGGCACGCCGGTCGCCCTCCACTTCGGCAGCCACTACCCGTTCGGCCACGGTCTGTCCTACACCACCTTCGAGTTCTCCGACCTCTCGCTCGACGCGGCGGAGGTGGACGCCGGCACCGGCACGATCGGCGTGCGCTTCACGGTGCGCAACACGGGGCCGCGCGCGGGAGTGGCGGTGCCCCAGCTGTACGTGCGGGACCTCCTCGCCTCCGTGGTGCGGCCGGTCAAGGAGCTGAAGGCCTTCGGCCGCCTGTCGCTGCGCCCCGGCGAAACGGCGCGGCTCGCCTTCGAGGTGCCGACCGACATGCTCTGCTTCACCGGCATGAACGGCAGGCGCATCGTCGAGCCGGGCGAGTTCGAGCTGCAGGTGGGCGCCTCGAGCGCGGACACCCGACTGAAGGCCACGGTCACGCTGACCGGGTCCGTCCGCGAGCTCGACGGCCACTGGCGAATGGAGAGCCGCTTCACGCACGAGCCCTGACCGGATGTTGCACCGCGCGTGCGCCGTCCCCTGGACGGTCGACGCCTATTCGACCATGTACCGCGCGGCCAGCAGGGCTCCGTTCACGTCGGTCTTCGACCAATCGGTCCAGATCCCGATCGAGAC
>JBGASI010000205.1:0-7805 GCA_044229815.1 Vicinamibacteria bacterium
GCCGCTCGAGATCTCGAGCGGGCTGTCAACCTTGACCTCTGCGGTCTCCTTCGCCGCCGCGAGCGGCTTCATGGCGTCGAGCAGCTCGGCCGCGTTCACGATGCACACGGTCGAGACGTTGCTGGCCTTGGCGATCACGGTGTCGAAGCTGGCGGGCTTGACCGGCGCGCGGCTGGCGACGAAGGTGAACAGCTCGGTGGCGACGGCGAGGTGCCCCGGGTCGCCCGTCGACGTCTGGATCCGCAGGGGCGGCGCTGTCGCGTCCTTCCGGCCCCGGCGGCCCGGACGGGCGGTCTTTTCATACTCCTGGAGGAGCTTGTGCAGGCGAACGAGGGCCGGATACGCGATCGACTGGCCGTCGAGCGCGGACGCGGCCGGCGTGGACACCGAGGCCATGGCGAGCATGTGGCCCTCGGTGGCGAACGCGGTGAGGCGCTCGCCCTGGGCCTTGAATGAGAGCTGGTGCAGCTGGGGGCGGCCCGCGTCGGTCGACACCGCGAACAGGGTCTGATCGAGCAGGCCCATGAAGGCATCCAGCGGGATCTGGGCGTCGCCGGAGAGGCCCGTGTCCAGCGGGATCGGGACGTACGCGACGGTCGGGACGGAGACTTGTCGGCCGCCAGATCCGATCTGCAGGGTCGCCTCGCGCGGCTGCTTCTGGACCTGCAAGGCCCCGGCGGTCAGGTGCTTGGTGCTGGCGGCGAGCTGCTTGCTGTCCACGGTCGCATCGCCGGGGCTGATGCAGCGCGTGGTGGTAAAGCGCAGCTCGAAGAATGAATCCGGCGATCCGACGCGGAAGAACACGTGGCCGCGACACTCGATCTGCACGAGGCTCAGTTTCTTGTCACCGGGGACCGCCACGCGGCGGATCAGGTTGAGCGCGCCCTGAAACTCTTTCGCCTCCACCATGAAGGACAGGTCACCCGCGACGGCGGGGACCGGCGGCGCGAGCGGTGCGGATTGCGAGGACGCGGGCGCGTCGTCGTCGTCCGCGTTGTCGTCCGCGTTGTCGTCCGCATTGTCGTCGTCCACGTCATCATCATCCGCGGGTGGCACCTGTGCTAGCGGCGGGCCCGCGGGGGTCTCCGACTCGGCCGCAGCACGCGGCCACTCGTCCCAGACGCCGCCAGACTGCGCGAGGCCCTCGGCGGCGAGGCGCTCGAGCACACCGGGCAGGTCGCTGCCCTCGCGCAAGGACAGCTCATGCAGGCGGCCCGATTGCCCAGGCAGAGACCTGTCCTCGCCGCGTCGGCTGAAGTACAGGCGCCCACCCGGGAGGGTCGCCTCGAAGTCGCCGTAACCCACGTGCCGCGAGTTGCCGGGGATCAGGGCGGTGTCGCCGAACCATCGATCGCCCACGCGCCAGAACAGGCCGGGGGCGCGGACGGGCGCGGACGCGGGCTTGGCCTCCTGCAGGATCTCGTCGGCCGCGGCCAGGTCGCGCTCGAGGGCGGCCCGCTCTGCCGGGGTCTTGGGACGAGAGGGCACGGTCTTTTGCGGCCTGGCCTGCTCGTCGGCGGTGATCTCGTCGATGGCGTCCTGTACGAGGGTACGGATCGCCCGGTATTGGTCCTGCGACCGCTGGTTGTCGCGGAGCGCTTGCTTGAGATCGCTGTATCCGTCCAGGATCTCGGGATCGCCGACGTGGCGCAGCGACACGGTGGTGAGCAGGGTCCCCACGGGGAGCCCGGTGAACACGCGATCGGTGTCCCGCGAACGCAGGTTGACCACGCGATAGCCCTGGCCGCTACGCACCCCCTCGACCATGAAGCGCTCGCCGAGTCGCGTGACGATGCGATCGAGGATCCGCACCGAGGCGGGGTCTTGCTGTTCAATCGGGGTGCCCGGCTCGGCATACGTCAGCGCGGGCGGTGCGGAGGATGTGGGCGCGCGGGGAGCGGGCGCCGCGGGCGTGCGCTTCGTGCTCGCAGCCGGGCGGAAGTCGGCGGGCAGCGTACGCTCCCACCACATGCGGGCCACGTCGCGCAGCTCGGGGACCTTGTACGCGCTCGCGGCGGCGAGGCGCAGGTACTCCGCGAAGCCGGACACGCCGGGCGCCAGTAGGCGCATGCCGGTCAGGCTGCGCGTGTCGGCGAGGAACAGCGCGCCGGTCGCATCGATCGTCGGATACAGGTCCTCACTCGTCGCCCACGCCCGCGCGGCGAGGCGATCGCGTACCCCGTCGGCGATGCGGGGCCAGTTCGCGTCCAGGAAGCGCTCGCTGGCCCACATGAGGCCGAGGTCCTCCCAGGCACCCCGGCGGCCCATGACCTCGAGCGCCTCGGCCAGGGCGGTCTGCGTGGCCGCTGCATCGTCGGGCCAGCCGCCCGTGAAGCTCGCGGGGGTGAGCGCGATCGTCTCGAGCGTGTCGATGCCGACCGTCGTCCACACGGCCCGCCCGGCCCGGCGCTCGCCGATCCGCCGATCCTCCACGCGGCCATACTCGCGGTGCGCCGGCTTGCCGCCCTCGAGGTGCCAAATCTGAAGGCTTTCGTAGAAGGGGACCCCGGTCCCGGGGATCAGCGCGGGCTGGCGCTCGATCACCCGCGCCTGATCGAAGAACGGCCAGATCGAGGCGTCCACGGTGCGCAGGTTCGTCAGCTCCGCCTGACCCTCCTGGCGCAGGCGGGCGGCGTCCAGCGGCGCCTCGGCCCGCTCCGCCGCGCGAAACCTCGCGTCGGCTGAGCGCATCAGGCGAGCGACCTGGCGCAGCAACTTCCCACGACGGGCGGCCGCCTCCTCGCGCGCGACCTGCTCGAGCAGCGCGCGGGTCTTGTCGGGATCCGTGGTCAGGTCGGCGATCAGCTCGATCGGCGAGACTTCCACCATGGCGCTCGGGTTGGACACGATGTCCTCCTCCGACTCCATCACCTGATCGATCCAGGTGCCCTTGCCCTGGATCTTGGCGAAGCGCGGCCCGTCCCCGGAGCTGCGCGCGAGGTAGTCGTAGATCACGATCGCGTCCAGCTCGTTGCCCTGGCGATCGGCCCGGCCGTTGCGCTGGCGGCGGGTCATCGGATCCCACGGCAGATCGACGTTGTGCACGGCGCAGGTGCGGGTCTGCAGGTTGGCCCCCTCTCCGCCGACCGAGTTGGCGATGATGACGATGTAGCGGCCCTCGTTGAACCCCTGTGCGAGCCGCTGGCGATCGGCGGCCGTCTTGGCAGCCTGCGCGTTGAGCAGGGCGATCTTGGCGCGGGGGATGCCGTACTCTGTGAGGACCTCGCGCAGCCAGAGCTGCGCGGCGAGGGGCTCCAAAAAGACGATGTGGCCGCAGCCGGGCGTGGCGACGATGCGCTCCGCGACCGCGAGAAACTTCGGCGAGTGGAACGAGTCCGGCGCCGGCATGTCCTCGCTGCCGAGCGCGTTGTCCCAGTGGTAGCCCTCGTCGAGCTGCGCATGGATCGCCACCAGGCCCAGGCGCACGATCAGGCCGAGCGCCATGTTGCCGCCGCCGGTCGCCATCTTCGCGGCGAAGGCGTCGGCGTGCGCGCCGGTCTTGGCCCGCTGCGCGTCGTCCAGGTCGACGCGCACAAGCTCCTGCCGAGCGCGCGGCTTCTTCAGGCGGCCGAGCGCCGCCATCTCCTCCGCGCTGCGCATCTCCAGCAGGCGGGTGAGGATCGAGCGCAGGTCGATCAGATTCTTGAAGCCGATCATCGCGGAGCGGTCCTCGATCGCCATCGAGACGGTGACCACAGGGCGCTTCTCGATGATGCAGAAGCGGTCGATGAACTGCTCCGCGTCGTGGATGCGCAGGTCGGTCCAGGCCCGCGGGTTGACGTAGCTGACGGCCGTGTACAGCTCGGTCGGGCTGTTCTTCGCCGGGGTGGCGCTCAGGCCAATGATCCCCGCGCCGCCGGAGCGGCGACGGATCGCCGCGGTGCGAAAGCAGAGCTGCCAGGCGCGGTCAGAGCCCTCGCCCGGCGATCCCATGAACGCCGGCACCCCGTACTCGCGCGGCTCGGGCTTGAAGAGGTTTTTGAAGTTGTGGATCTCGTCGATGACCAGGAGGTCGATCCCGAGGTCGTCCCACTTGATGTCGCCGTCGTACTCCCAGGCTTTGGGGAGCTCCAGGCGCTCGAGGATCCACGCCGGGATGCCCTCCTCCAAGATGGCCCGCTCGCGCTCGGTGCGGTCCTTGGGATCCTTGTCGGTGATGCTGCGCCGCTGGAGCGCGAGCTGCCGCATGATCGCCGGGGTCTCCTGTACGAGGGCCGTCGCGGCGTCCATGTCCATGCGCGTGCGGCTCATGGAGCTGTAGGTCAGCAGGACGAGGTCGTACTCGCCGGCCTGGAAGCGGGCCCACTTCTGGGCGCGCTGTTCGGGCTTGTCGGTCTCCGTCGTCTCGACGAGCTGGCCGTCCTCCTCCTTGTACGCGATGTTGGTGCCGATCAAGAGCACGCGGTAATCCGGGAGCACGGCCGCGGTCTCGTTGCGCCACTGCAAGATCAGCGAGTTCGGGACGAGCACGACGGGCCGCCGAACCCACCCCTCCTGCCGCGCGGCGCCGATGGCCGCGAGCGCGGTGAAGGTCTTGCCGACGCCGACATCGTAGACGAGGATCCCGCCGCGGTTGCTGAGCAGGCGCCGCACGCCCGCGCGCTGGTAGTCGAAGAGCTGCCGCTTCGGATCGGCGGTCCAGCGGGCGATGCGGATCGGCTCGTCGCTGTATGAGGGCAGCACGAAGCCGCGGGCGACGCGGTTGAACGCCTCGAGCAGGGTCCGCTGCCGCTCGGCCGCCCCGGCGATCCAGTCGCGGAAGTCGCGGCTCCACATGGCGATCTTCTCGTCGCGGGCCTCGTTGAGGCTCTGGAGCTTCTTGCGCTCCGGGCTGAAGTTCACCTTGTCGTGGTTGAGCCAGCCGAGGAAGTTGATCGTGAGCGGCGCGAGCTGGGGGCTCGCGTCGAGGTCGGCGTAGTCGATGCCGCGGACCTGGACCAGGCCGCTCGCGCGGATCAGTTCGATCTCGGGGTAGCCGCCGTTGATGGTGTCGTGCAACCAGCCGGCGATCAGCGGAAGCGGCACCCAGCCCTCGCGCACCGAGTAGTCGCCGAGGTCATGGAGGAGTGCCGGGCGGATCGTCGCCAGCAGGCGCCGGACCTGCTCCTGCGCCTGCGGATCCTCTGGGTGCGCGATGGCCCGGTCGTAGCGCGCCCACAGATCGCCGCTGTAGTAGTCCGGGCCGGGCAGTAGCAGCGTGAGGCCGGGTCCATCAAGGCACCAGCCGGCGCGCACGAGCAGGGCCACGGCTGCCTCGCGTGACTCGGCGCCGCCCTGTGCCGCGTTCTCCTGCATCAGCCGCGGGAGGCTCAGGCCGCGCTCCTGCCGGTAGAGGTGCTCGGCCAGGGCGAGCAGGTCGCCGCTGGCGATCTGGCGCGTGGCAGCGGGCGGGCGCTCACGAAGGCCGGCGATCAAGTTGCCGTCATTCTCGAAGGCGCGCAGGAAGGTGCGGGCGAGGTCCTTGTCCTTCGCCAGCGCGCGCAGGTTCTTGGCCTCGTAGGGGTTGCCGTGGCGCGCCGTCCAGCCGCGCAGCGCGTCCACCAGTTCGGGCCATAGCAGCGACGGATCTTCGGCGCGAGCGCCGGACAGCGCGGCGAGGTAGGCATCCACACGGCCGACGAGCGCCTGCGCGGACAGAACCCGCAGATCGGCGACGGCGGCCTCGGCCTCGGCCGCGGAAGCGACGACGCGGGGCGCGGCTACGCGGATCCGGCAGTCCTGGCAGATCGGCCGCTCGATCAACTCGGGCAGGCGCACCGGCGGGCCGATCACCGCGAGGCGGTAGCTCGTGTCGATGTCGCCGAGCACGTGGCGCGGCACCATCTCGAAGTAGCGGCCTTCCGCGATCGGTACGTCCTCGGCGTCGAGCTCCGCGAGCAGCCCGGCGCGGCGGCGAAAGAAGATCAGGTCGGTGACGTTGTGGGCGCCGGGGAAGTGTTCGCGCTTGCGTCCATCGGGCAGGCGTAGGTGCGACGGCAGGCGGAACGCGGTCGCCACGTGGTTGCCGAGCAGGATCGTCTCGCGCAGCTTGCGGCGCTTGGGATCCGACATGAAGCCCATCGGCACGATGAAGATACCGAGGCCGCCGGGCGCGAGCAGATCGAGGCCGCGCCGCAGGAAGTAGGCCATCGCCGTCTTCTCGCGGTAGTCGCGGTCGCGGTCCTCGAAGGCCGCCTCGCCGCGCTGCCCGAAAGGCGGGTTGCTGATCACGAGGTTGATGCGGCCGACCGCCTCGTCCCAGTGCTGCGCGACCCAGCGCTCGAAGGGTCCTGTAAACACGGTCAGGCCGGGCCGCACGGCGGACAGCAGCATGGCGGCCAGCGCCGAGTATTCCACCGCGGTCCAGCGGATCGGCGCGGCCCCCAGGGCATCGAAGGCGAGGATGAAGCGGCCGATACCGGCGGAGGGCTCGATCGCCCGGATCACGCCGTCGAGGCCGACCAGATCCGCGAGTAGGGGCCGTGTGACCCTGGCGATCTCGGCCACGAGTGCGCTCGGGGTGTAGTAGGCGTGGATCAAGTCGCGGGTATCGACCTGCAACGACGGCGGGAATGCGGCCTGCGCCTTGTCGATCGACAGGCCGCCCCACCCGCTGTAGCGCGCGAGCACGCGGCGCTCCTCGACGGTATGCGACCCGGCGGGCTTGCTCACCAGCAGCTGCATCGCCTCGAGGTTGGCGGCCGTGCGCCGGGACTCGGTCCAGGCGTCCGGCTGCCCCGGATCGATCGGCGCCTCGCGCCGCGCGAGCAGCTCCGTCAGGCCCCGCAAGATGGTGAGGCGGTTGCGGGCGATGAAGTCATCGAGCGCGGCATCCGAGGGCACCGGCATCCCGCGGCGCCGGGCCTCCTGCAGCCGGCCACGCACGCGCGCGACCTGTCGCTCGAAGCGCTCGAGGGCGATCTGCGAGACGATCACGTCTCCTCCTCCATCGCGCCGGCCATGAACATTTTGAGCATGGCTGCATCGTCGCCGGCCGACACGGCACGCGGCGCGGGCTGGCCTCGCGCGGCCATCTCCTCGTCGACCTTGCGCAGCTTGCCCGCCTCACCGCTTTGCAGGTGCCGCGATTGGCCGTCCGGGTCGTAGAAGTACAGCGCGTGCTTCTTGCCCTCGGGCTCGATGACAAACGCGCCGTGCTTGGCCTCGCCGCGGGCTTTGCCCTCGACCTCAGCCCACGTCAGGCAGCCGCATGCCTCGCTCTTGCCCGCCTTCTTGCCTGCCGTTTTGCCCATGGGTTCCTCCTTCGCCTTCGGGGGCGCGACCGGGGCCGCCTTGCCCGTTCTGGGGCGCCCTTTCCCCGTGGCCGCAGGCTTGGCCGCGGTCTGCTGTTGTTCTTTCGTCTCCGCCTCCGCCTGCTCCCGCAGGAGCTTCAGCGCCTCAGGGCTCGCACCCGGCGGCGCATACGTCCCGCTGAACGGTTGCGGCGTGAACCGCAGACCACGCCGCACCCCGGCCTTCTTTGCGGCCCTCTTGTTCGCCGCCTTGGCGCGACCGGGCTTTGCCCTGGTCTTTGCCGCGGGCTTGGCCGCCGTCTCGTCCGCGGTCTTCGCAGCGGGCTTGTCCGCGGCCTTCGCACCCGCCTTGCTCGCGGTCTTCGCAGCGGGCTTGTCCGCGGCCTTCGCCTCCGCCTTGCTCGCGGTCTTCGCAGCGGGCTTGGCCGCTGTCTTGGCCGCTGTCTTGGCCGCTGTCTTGGCCGCACGCCTGGCTGCACGCCTTCCTGCCGGCTTGGCCGCACGCTTGGCTGCAGGCTTGACCGTGGAGTCGGTCGCGGGCTTCGCTGCGGCCGCGGACTTGGCGGCACGCTT
>JBGASI010000206.1:0-7793 GCA_044229815.1 Vicinamibacteria bacterium
GACGACGATCGCGGAGGACCGGCCGCTCACGGGCGTTCCTTCACCGGGCGGCGGTGAAGCCCTCGCGGAAGGGATCGGCCGGGTCGAAGTACAGCGTCGCCCGGCCGGTGACGAAGGCGCGCCCGCGGATGCGCGGGAGGAGCGAGCCGCCTCGCTCGTCCAGCCAGCCCTCGAACAGGGAGCCGGTGATGCCCTCCTGGCGCCAGCGCCGGCCGATCGCCAGCTGGCCGCGCGCGTGCAGCACGGCCAGCTTGGCCGAGGTGCCGGTGCCGCACGGCGAGCGGTCGTAGGCAAGGCCGGGGCAAAGCACGAAGTTGCGCGCGTCGGCATCCGGGCGCCGCGGCGGGCCGAACAGCTCCACGTGGTCGATGCGCGCCCCGTCCCGGCCGCGGACGCCCTGCGTCGCGAGGGCGGCCAGGATCCGCGCCGTCGCGTCGGTCAGGGCGGCCGCGTGGGTGAGCTCGAGCGGCGGGTCCGGCAGCGAGGCCAGGAAGAACCAGTTGCCGCCCCAGGCCACGTCGCCCGTGAGGCGGCCCAGGCCAGGCACGTCCAGCGCCACGTCGAGCGCGTGGCAGAAGGCCGGGACGTTCTCGATCGTCACGGCGCCGTCCGCCTCGAGCTCGGCCCGCACGGTGCCGACGGGCGTGTCGACCTGGACCGGCCCCTGCTCCAGCCGGCCGAGGTGCGCGAGCGTGCGGACGACGCCGATCAGGCCGTGGCCGCACATGCCGAGCCCGCCGGCGTTGTTGAAGAACACGACCCCGGCCGCGGATCCCGCCTCGACCGGGCTCGTCAGCAGGGCGCCCACGACCGCGTCGTGGCCGCGCGGCTCGCACACCACCGCCTGCCGCAGGCGGTCCTGCTCGCGCAGCAGGAAGTCGCGCCGCTCGGCCAGGGTCGCTCCCTCGGGCGCCGGCCAGCCCTCGATCACGACCCGCGTCGGCTCGCCCTCGGTGTGCGAGTCGACCACGACGACCCGCTCCGGCCAGGCGAAGCGGGAACTCACGCGCGCCCGGCCCTGAGCCTCAGAGCGCGTCCCGCGTGAGGCGCCCGTCCACCAGGCGCCAGATCCCGCGCGGGTTCGCGTCGCGCAGCTCCTCGGGCAGCGAGGCGTCGGGGAAGTCCTGGTAGCTGACGGGCCGCGCGAAACGCAGGATCGCGGCGCTGCCCACCGACGTCGCGCGCGGATCGCTGCTCGCCGGCCACGGGCCGCCGTGCTGCATCGCGTGGGCCACCTCGACGCCGGTCGGCACGCCGTTGAGGACCAGCCGGCCGGCCTTGCGGGCGAGGATCGCGACGAGGTCCGCGTGGGCCGCGAGGTCCGCCTCCGTGGCGTGCAGCGTCGCCGTCAGGTGCCCGCGCAGGCCGCGCGCGGCCTCGAGCAGCGCGTCTCGAGAGGCGAACGAGACGGCCAGCGTGACCGGGCCGTAGATCTCCTCGCCGAGCCGCTCGTGCGTCGCGAACGCGGCAGGCTCGGCGACGAGCAGCGCCGGCCGCGCCTGCGTCGCCTCGTGCGCGCCGCGGGCGCTCGAGCGCGCGGCCACGCGCACCCCGGGCAGCGCGGCGACGGCCGCCAGCTCCGCGTCGTAGGCGCGCTTGATCCCGGCGTGCGCCAGCGTGCCGGCGGGGGAGGCCGCGAGCCGCTCGCCGAGCTGTGCCACGAAGGCGTCGGCCCCCTCGCCTCGTGTCAGGAAGACGAGGCCCGGGCTCGTGCAGAACTGGCCGCAGCCGAGTGTCACCGACGCGGCCAGGGCCGTCGCGATCTCGGCCCCGCGCGTCGCGAGGGCCTCGGGCAGCACGAAGACGGGGTTGGCCGAGCCCATCTCGGCGAAGACGGGGATGGGCTGCGGCCGGCGGGCCGCCGCGTCGAGCAGCGCCCGGCCGCCGGCGAACGAGCCGGTGAAGCCGACGGCCTGGATCGCCGGGTGTGTGACGAGCGCGAGACCGACCGCCGGGGAGGCCCCGTGGACGAGCGAGAACACCCCGTCCGGCATGCCCGTCTCGCGCGCGGCGGCGAGCACGGCGTGGGCGGCGAACTCCGACGTGCCCGGGTGCGCGGGGTGGGCCTTCACCACCACCGGGCAGCCCGCCGCCAGGGCCGAGACCGTGTCGCCGCCGGCGACCGAGAAGGCCAGCGGGAAGTTCGACGCCCCGAAGACGGCGACGGGGCCGAGCGGGACGAGCATCCGGCGCAGGCCCGGCCTGGGCAGCGGCTTGCGCTCGGGCTGCGCGCGGTCGATCCGCGCGTCGACCCAGGAGCCCTCTTCGACGAGGTCGGCGAAGAGCCGCGCCTGGTTCACGGTGCGGGCGCGCTCGCCCTCGAGTCGCGGCCGCGGCAGGGCGGTCTCGGCCTGGGCGCGCTCGAGCTGGGCGGCGCCGAGCGCGACGAGCGACTCGCCGATCGCGCGCAGGAAGGCGGCGCGGCGGGCCGGCGGCAGCGCCGCGTACGCGTCGCGGGCCGACGCGGCCGCCTGCGCGGCCGCGTCGACCTCCGGCGCCGTCGACTCGGCGAACTCGGGCTCGAGCGCTCGCCCGCTCGCCGGGTCGACGGCGCGGAAGCGCGGCGTCACACGCGGTCCGGGATCGCGTACGGCGCGCGGTACGTCCGCGTCAGCAGCTTGTCGGCCTCGGCGTCGCCGACGAACTTCTCGGTCTTGCCGTCGAACTTCAGCTTGCGGCCGGTGCGGTAGGCGATGTTCGCCAGGTGCGCGAGGGAGGCCGAGAGATGGCCCTCCTCGATGCCGCAGGTGAGCACCTTCTGGTCGTGCTTGCGGATCGCGTCCACGAAGTTCGCGTAGTGCGGCGACTCCTGGCTGGTGAGCACGTTCGGGTCCGAGCCGCCCTGCGCCGGCGGGGCCTCGGAGCCCGGGCCCTTCTCGTTCTTGCGCCCGAAGTGGCTCTGCCACTTGCGGCCGTCGCCGTCGATCCAGAGCCAGCCCTTCGTGCCGTAGAAGAGGTTGCCGATGCGCTGCGTGCCCTCGTCGTTCGTGTACTCGCCGCGCGTCGCGAACTCGAACACCGTGCCGTCGGCGTACTCGAAGATGGAGGTGTGGGTGTCGGGCGTCTCCTGCGAGGCCGGTGGGCCGAAGTAGCCGCCGATCGACGCCACGCTCGCGGGGTGCTCGTCCTTGCCGAGGCCCCAGCGCGCGATGTCGAACTGGTGCGGGCCCTGGTTGCCGGTGTCGCCGTTGCCGTAGGCCCAGTGCCAGTGCCAGTTGTAGTGGAAGTGGTTGCGGTTCCACGGCGTCTTCGGCGCCGGCCCGAGCCACAGGTCGTAGTCCACCTTGGCGAGGTACGCCGCGTCCCAGACGCCCTCGGGCACGGGGCCGGCCTCGACGTTGAGGCGGTGCGCCTGGCCGTCGCTGATCGGGCCGTCGGGGTACTTGCCGATGCCCGGCCGCGACTTGAAGCACAGGCCGCGCGCCATGTAGACCTTGCCGATGCCGCCCTCGTGCATGAACTGGATGGCCTGGCGCACCGCCGGGCGGCTGCGGTTCATCGTGCCGACCTGCACGATCTTGCCGTAGCGGTCCTTCGCCTCGACCATCTTGCGGCCTTCCCAGACCGTGTGCGACGCCGGCTTCTCGACGTACACGTGCTTGCCGGCCTGCAGGGCCCAGACCGTGGCGAGCGCGTGCCAGTGGTTCGGGGTGGCGACGATCACGCCGTCGACGTCCTTGTCGTCGAGCACCCGGCGCAGGTCCTTGGCGTAGCCCGGCTTGAACGTGGCGACGTCCTTGAGCTGGGGATCGTTCGCGCGGCTCGCGAACAGGTTCTCGTCGATGTCGCACAGCGTCTTGATCTCGACGCCGGGCAGTTTCGCGAAGCCCTGCTTGAGGGCGTCGCCCTGCCCGCGGATGCCGATCGACGCGAGCACCACGCGGTCGTTGGCGCCGAGCACGCGCCTGGCCTGGCCGGCCACGAGCGCGGCGGCCGTGAGGCCCGTGGTCGCCGTGAACGTCCGCCGGCTCATCTCATTGCGGTCCGCTGTCATGCTGCCTCCTTGCGGCTGGTCGTTTGGGGGTCCGGCCCGGGCCGGGATCCGGCTGCATTCTAGCCCGCGGCTGGAGCCGTCCTGGTCTCTAATCGCCCGGCCCCTCGCCTTTGGCGCCCGCCGGCGTCGGCTGGGGCGCCGGCGCCAGCCGGTCCGGCATGTCGGCGAGCACGTAGCCCATGACCGCCAGCAGCCCGGTCGCGCGGCGCAGGTCGGAGGGTTCGACCTTGTCGAGCGTGTCCGCGTCGGTGTGGTGCCAGTCGAAGTAGTGCTCGCCCACGGTGTCGAGCGAGAGGCCGGGCACGCCGTCGCGCATCAGCGGCCCGATGTCCGCGCCGCCGCCGCCCCACTTCACCGCCGAGGCGTCGAGCGGGTCGAACAACGAGGCCACGTCGCGCAGCGTGGCGAGCGCGGTGGCCGCCGCGGGGTCGTCGGGCCCCGGAGCGGCGCCCGCGCCGGGGCCGCCCTCGCGCCTGCGGCGCTCGCCGGGCTTGAGCAGGCTGAAGCCGAAGCCGACCGGCCGCTCGCAGCCGCCGTCCATCTCGATGGCGGCCACGTGGGAGGCCACCCCCGCGCCGAGCGCGTCGCGATAGGCACGGCCGCCGCTGCCCGAGTTCTCCTCGGCCGCCCACAGCGCGACGCGCAGGGTGCGGCGCGGGCGCAGGCCGAGCTCCTTGAGGAGCACGAGCGCCTGCCAGGCGGCCATGCAGGCGCAGCCGTCGTCGTGGGCGCCCTGGCCGACGTCCCAGGAGTCGAAGTGGCCGCCCAGCACCACCACCTCGTCCGGCCGCTCGCGGCCGCGGATCTCGCCGAGCACGTTCGCCGAGTCGGCCTCTCCCTCGAGCCGGGCCTCCATCGACAGCGAGACGGTCACCTGCTCGCCGGCAGCCGCCATCCGCCGCAGCCACTCGGCGTCCTCGACCGCCAGGGCCATGGCCGGGATCTTCGGCACGCCCTCCTCGTAGCCGACCATGCCGGTGTGCGGCGTCGCCAGCGAGCGGCCGGTCGCCGAGCGCACGAGGGCCGCGACAGCGCCGAGCCTGGCCGCCGCCGAGGCCCCGGACGAGCGGTAGCGGACCGTGCGGCCGTAGCCCTCCCACTCCGGGACGAAGGCGACGATCCGGCCCGCCACCTTGTCGCGGCCGAGCGCCGTCAGCTCGTCGAAGCTGCGCACGACCACGACCGGCGCCGTGAGGCCCTCCGCCGGCGTGCCGACGCTCAGCCCGAGGCCGAGGGCGTGGAGCGGCCTCTCGACCGGGGAGACGACGCGGGCCTGCTCGCGGCCGCGCACCCAGTGCGGCACCTTCGCCGGCTGTAACTGCACGTTCTCGAGGCCGTCGGCCTTCATCCCGGCCGCCGCCCAGGCCACGGCCCGCTCGAGGCCAGGCGAGCCGCTCAGCCGGTGCCCGATGCGCGTGGTGAGGTGCTCGAGCTTGCGCCACGCCCCCTCGTCGACGAGTGCCCGGCCGAGGATGCGGCCCGCCGGCTCGCGGTAGCGTTCCGCGAGGGTCTCCCCGGCCGTGGCCGGGGGCGGGACGAGGGCGAGCGCCAGCAGCGCCGAGGAGCACGCACGACCAGGCAGTCTCATGGAAGCGGACCTCCGGGCGCGCAAGCTATCACGGGCATGCTACGATCCGCGAGCGTCCATCGATGACCCCACTGCGTCTGCGCGTCACGCCCCCGGTCGGTGAGCCCTTCGAGCACGTCTGCGACGTCGACTCCCTCGTCGTCGGGCGCTCGTCCAAGGCCGACCTCGTCCTCTCCGACCGCTTCCTCTCCCGCCAGCACGCCCGGTTCTACCGCGAGGGCGGGGAGTGGATGGTCGAGGACCTCGGCTCGCGCAACACGACGATGCTGAACGGCCGCCCGCTGGCCGCGCCGTCCCGGGTCGGTGGCGGCGACCTCGTGAAGCTGTCCGAGACGGTGATCAGCATCGAGGGCTTCGACGCCCAGGCGGCCTCTCGGCCGCCCGGGGAGAGGCGCGAGACCTCGTCGGACACGATCGTGCTGCGCTCCGCCTCGGAGCTGCTGCAGCAGGCCGAGCGCGAGTCGGCCGGCCGCCTGAAGCTGCTGAACGAGGTGCACCGCGCCCTGGCGGGCTCGCTCTCGCTCGAGGAGCTCCTCGAGCTCGTACTCGACCGCGCCTTCGCCCACCTCGGGCCCGAGGAGGCGGTCATCTACCTCAAGCGGGGCTACAGCGGGCTGGTGCGGGCGGCCAGCCGCCGGTTGCCCGGCGCGAGAGGGGAGATGCTCCACTCGCGCAGCCTCGAGCACGAGGTGGCCGAGAAGAGCCAGTCGGCCCTCGTGCTCGACGCCCTCACCGACGAGCGTTTCGCCGCGGCCGAGAGCATCCTCAGCTCGGGCGTGCGCAGCCTGATCGCCGCCCCGCTGCTCGGCCCCGCCGGCAGCGAGGGCATGATCGTGCTCAGCTCGCGCATCCACCTGCGCCGCTTCTCCGAGCCGGACCTGGAGCTGCTGACGGCGCTCGCCTCGGTGGCCGCGCTGCGCATCCGCAACCTCGCGCTGGCCGAGGAGGGCGCGCGCCGTCGCGAGCTGGAGAAGGAGATGGCGATCGCCCGCCAGATCCAGCTCACGCTGCTGCCGGAACAGCTGCCGGAGATCCCCGGCTACGCCGTCTTCGCCTGCAACGACGCCTCGCGCGCCGTCTCGGGCGACTTCTACGAGTTCCAGAAGCGCGACGAGACCGACGAGGAAGTGATCGTGATCGCCGACGTCTCGGGCAAGGGGATGGCGGCCTCGCTGCTGGCCGCCTCCTTCGACGCGCTGTTGATGGGGCCGATCGAGGTCGGCCACACGACCGACCTCATCTGCTCGCGCGTCTCGCGCCGGCTGTTCATGAAGACGCCCCCGGAGCGCTACGTGACGGCGTTCATCTGCGCGCTCGACCCGAAGTCGGGCCGCCTCTCGTACACGAACGCCGGCCACAACGCGGGGCTGCTGGTGCGGGCGAACGGCAGCGTGCAGCGGCTCGAGGCGAACGGCATGCCGATCGGCCTGTTCCCCGGCGTCGAGTACGAGCGGGCGGAGGTCACGCTCGAGCCGGGCGACCTCGTGATGCTCTACACGGACGGCATCACCGAGGCCGCGAACCCGCAGGGCGACGAGTTCGGCCTCGACCGGCTGCAGGAGGTCGTCTGCCGCTACGCGGCCGAGCCGCTGGTCGCGCTCGCCGTCGCGATCGAGACGGCGGTCGAGGTGTTCGCCGACGGCACGCCGTTCGGTGACGACCGCACTCTGGTGATGCTCCGGCGCGAGCCGGAGTCGACCGCCTAGGCCGACCCCGGCCCGCTCCGGCGGGGGTCAGCGGGACTGCGCCGCGCCGTTGTCGACCACCCAGCGCCGGATCAGCTCCGCGTTCGCGGTCCGGTCGGCCGGCAGCTTCGAGTACATCGACCCGCCCGGCTGCGTCGTCGCCACCAGCGGCGACGATGCGTCTCCGGGCCTCAGTGTCCCCAGCGTGCCGGAGTAGGAACCGAGCTGGCCGTGGCAGGAGCGGCAGCTCGAGTCGAGGATCGGCTTGATGTCAGGGTTGTAGGCGACGCTGATCGTCGCGCCGCCGCCACCGCCGGCGGCTGGCGTCGGCGTCGGTGCGGGGGTGGCCGTCGTGCCCGGCGTCGCCGAGGCGCTCGGTCCCGACACCTCGCCGCGGTCATGGTCGTCGTCGCCCTCGCTCTCGTGTCCGCCCCCGCACGCGGCGGCCAGCAGCACGGTCGCCAGGATCGCCGTCCCGCCCCAGAAGCTGCGTCTTTCGTCCATCGTTCCCTCCCTGCGCGTGCGC
>JBGASI010000207.1:0-7762 GCA_044229815.1 Vicinamibacteria bacterium
CCTTGAACTGAACCTTCGGGTTCCCAACGGCAAGGCACTTCGTGATCGCCGCCGTCAGCGACGTCTTCCCGTGATCCACGTGACCGATCGTCCCGATGTTCACGTGCGGCTTCGTCCTGTCGAACTTCTCCTTGGCCATCTCTCTATGCCTCGCGCTGGATGCGGACTGCTACTCCCTGGCGACCTTGCCGGTGACCCGCGCCACCACTTCCTCCGACACGTTGCGCGGCGCTTCCGCGTAGCGCTCGAAGTGCATGGAGTAGGTGGCGCGGCCCTGCGTCCTCGAACGCAGGTCCGTCGAGTATCCGAACATGTTCGACAGCGGCACCATCGCGGTGATGATCTGCGAGCCGCCCCGCGAGATCTGTCCCTCGAGGTGGCCGCGACGCGACGAGAGGTCGCCCGTGACCGCGCCGGTGTACTCGTCGGGCGTCACGACCTCGACCTTCATGATGGGCTCGAGCAGCACCGGCTGCGCCTTCTTGGCGGCCTCCTGGAAGGCCATCGAGCCCGCGATCTTGAACGCCATCTCCGACGAGTCGACGTCGTGGAAGCTGCCGTCCCACAGGCGGACCTTCACGTCCACCATCGGGTAGCCGGCCAGGATGCCCCGCTCCAGCGCCTCCTTGATGCCCTCGTCGATCGGCTTGATGAACTCCTTCGGGATCGAGCCGCCGGTGATGTCGTTCTCGAAGACGTAGCCCTCGCCCGGGGCCGGTCCGATCTCGATCTTGCAGTGGCCGTACTGGCCCTTGCCGCCGGTCTGCTTGATGTACTTGCCCTCGGCCTTGGCCTGCTTGCGGATCGTCTCCTTGTAGGCCACCTGGGGCTTGCCCACGTTGGCCTCGACGGAGAACTCGCGCTTGAGGCGGTCGACGATGATCTCGAGGTGCAGCTCGCCCATGCCGGAGATCTTGGTCTGGCCCGTGTCCTTGTCGGTCTCGACCTTGAAGGTCGGGTCCTCCTGCATCAGCTTGGCGAGGCCGTTGCTGAGCTTCTCCTGGTCGCTCTTCGTCTTCGGCTCGACGGCGAGCGCGATCACGGGGGCCGGGAACTGGATGGACTCGAGCACGACCGGGGCGTCGGAGTCGCAGATGGTGTCGCCGGTGGTCACGTTCTTGAGCCCCACCGCGGCGGCGATGTCGCCGGCCCAGACTTCCTTGATCTCCTCGCGCTTGTTCGCGTGCATCTTGAGCAGCCGGCCGATGCGCTCGCGCTGGCCCTTCGTGGTGTTGAGCACCGTGTCGCCCGTCTTCATCGCGCCGGAGTAGACGCGGATGAAGGCGAGCTGGCCGACGAAGGGGTCGGTCATGATCTTGAAGACGAGCGCGCTGAAGGGCGCCGAGTCGCTGGCCGGCCGTTCGAGCAGGTCGCCATTCTTGGGGTCGTTCGCCATCGTGGCGGGGATGTCGAGCGGCGAGGGCAGGTAGTCGACCACCGCGTCGAGCAGCGGCTGGACGCCCTTGTTCTTGAAGGCCGAGCCGCAGACGACCGGGAACAGCTTCATCCGCACGGTGGCGAAGCGGATCGCCGCCTTGATCTCGGCGACGCTCGGCGTCTCGCCGGCCACGTACTTCTCGAACAGGGTGTCGTCGCCGGCCTCGTGCGCCGCCTCGGCCACCTTCTCGATCATCACCTCGCGCCAGTGCTGCGCGTCGTCCTGCAGCTCGGCGGGGATCGCCTCGATCTCGAACTTGGCGCCGAGCTCCTCGGCCAGGTAGCGCACGGCCTTCATCTCGACCAGGTCGATGACACCCGCGTGGTGCTCTTCCTCGCCGAGCGGCAGCTGGATCGCCACGGCGCTCTTGGCCGCGAGGCGGTCGTGCATCGTCTCGATCGAGTGCAGGAAGTTGGCGCCCACCCGGTCCATCTTGTTGATGAACGCGATGCGCGGCACCTTGTACTTGTCGGCCTGGCGCCAGACCGTCTCGGACTGGGGCTGGACGCCGGCGACCGCGTCGAACACCGCGACGGCGCCGTCGAGCACGCGCAGCGAGCGCTCGACCTCGGCCGTGAAGTCGACGTGGCCCGGCGTGTCGATGATGTTGACTCGGTGCTCTTTCCAGAAGCAGGTGGTCGCGGCGGAGGTGATGGTGATCCCCCGCTCCTGCTCCTGCTCCATCCAGTCCATCGTGGCCGTGCCGTCGTGGACCTCGCCGATCTTGTAGTTGACCCCGGTGTAGTAGAGGATGCGCTCGGTAGTCGTCGTCTTGCCGGCGTCGATGTGCGCCGCGATCCCGATGTTCCGGGTCCGCTCGAGTGGTGTGGTCCTGGGCACGCTTTCCTTACCTGTCCTGCCGCCGGCCTACCAGCGGTAGTGAGCGAAGGCCTTGTTGGCCTCCGCCATCTTGTGGGTGTCTTCCTTCTTCTTCATCGCGCCGCCACGCATGTTGGCCGCGTCGATGATCTCCGCCGCGAGCTTCTGCACCATCGTGCGCTCCGGGCGCTTGCGGGCGAAGCCGATCAGCCAGCGCAGCGCCAGCGACGTGCGGCGCGTGGTGTTGACCTCGATCGGGACCTGGTAGTTCGAGCCGCCGACGCGCCTGCTCTTCACCTCGAGGGTGGGCTTGACGTTGTCGATGGCCTTCTTGAAGACCTTGAGCGGGTCGTCCTGGGTCTTCTGCTGCACGACGCCGAGGGCGTCGTACATGATTCCCTGCGAGGTGGCGCGCTTGCCCCCGTACATCATGCTGTTGATGAACTTCGTCACGAGCGCGCTGTTGTACAGCGGATCCGCCTGAACCTCACGACGCGCGATCAATCCACGACGCGGCATATCTGTCCTCTCGCTGCGACCCTTGTCGACTCACCGAAAAAACAACAGACGGCGCCTACCGGATACGGCGTCTGCCGTTACCGGCTGGCGTCCGTCTGAGGCCCAACGACCGCCCCGCCTCGAGGATCCTGGCCCTACCCCCTGCGCCCGGGCTGGCCTGATCTCCCCGACCGTGTCCTTCCGGCGATCCCGCCGGAACGCTCTTCTCGACCCCTCCCCCGCTGCCCACCCGGGCTGCGGGAACCTTCCGACCCTGGAGCGACTAGGCCTTGGGCCTCTTCGCCCCGTACTTGCTCCGGCTCCGCTTGCGTCCCTGCACGCCGACTGCGTCGAGGGTGCCGCGAACGATGTGGTAGCGCACGCCCGGCAGGTCCTTCACGCGGCCGCCTCGGATGAGGACGATCGAGTGCTCCTGCAGGTTGTGGCCCACGCCGGGGATGTACGCCGTGACCTCGATGTGATTCGTCAGCCGGACGCGCGCGACCTTGCGCAACGCGGAGTTCGGCTTCTTCGGCGTCGAGGTGAACACTCGCACGCACACCCCGCGCTTCTGCGGGGATCCCTGGAGCGCCGGGCTGTCGGTCTTCGAGCGCAGCTTTGTGCGACCGACCCGGACGAGCTGGTTGACCGTGGGCACTTTGCCTCCGAATGAGAACCGACCGAGCGGAGAAGGTCTGCCTCGACTGAGGCACTCGTTCCCCACCAGAGCAACCTTGCAAGTCTACAAGAAAAGACGGCCGTGTCAAGCGAGCACGGGCGCGGGGGCCCTTGCGGGGGTTGGCAGGCCGCTTAGAAGCCCTGGCCCGCGGTGGTCGTCGAGACCTTGCAGAGCTGGTCGTTCGCGGTCAGGAACAGCGTCCTGCCGTCGGCGCCGCCGAAGGCCAGGTTGGCGGTCGGCACGCCGGTGGCGAGCGTGCCGAGATGCTCACCCTTCGGGCTGAGGACCAGGATGCCGCCGGGGCCGCTCGTGAACACGTTGCCGTCGCGGTCGACCTTGAGCCCGTCCGGCAGGCCCGGCCCGTTCTTCGAGAGCGGCTTCGCGTCGAAGAAGACGCGGCCGTTGGCCACGCTGCCGTCGCCGGCCCGCTCGTACGCCATCACGACGGGCCGCTCCGGGTCGGACTGGCCGACGTACAGGGTGCGCCCGTCGGGCGAGAGGCCGATGCCGTTCGGCGCCTTGAGGTCCTTCACCAGCACGCTCACGCGCCCGTCGCTGCCGAGCCGGTAGACGCCGTTCCAGCCGATCTCGCGGCCGGGGTCTTCGAACGTCTTCGTCAGACCGTAGGGCGGATCGGTGAAGTAGATCGCGCCGTCCTTCGCGATCACGAGGTCGTTCGGGCTGTTGAAGCGCTTGCCCTCGAAGCGATCCGCCAGGGTCACGAAGCGGCCGCCTTCGAGGCGCGCGATGCGCCGATCGCCGTGCTGGCACAGCACCAGCCGGCCCTGCCCGTCGAAGGCGAGCCCGTTGGCGCCCGGCTCGCGCCCGCCGCCGCCCTCGGGGCCGGTGTAGCCGCTGGGCCGGAGGAACACGGACAGGCCGGCCGCCTCGCTCCAGGCGTGGACCACGTTGTTCGGGACGTCCGAGAACAGGAGGCGCGCCTGCGCGCGGTCCCACACCGGGCCTTCCGACCAGCGGAAGCCGCCGGCCAGCACCTCGATCGCGGCGCCCGGGGGCACCAGCTTGTCGAAGCGCGGATCGAGGCGCTCGACGCGACCGAGGGTCCGCCGCTCGGCGCCGACGGCGGCGAGGGCGGCACAGGCGGCGAGCGCGAACGTGGGCAGCAGCACGCGCGTCAGGGGCGATCGCATGGGGGCTCCTTTCGCTCCCGCGCCGGGAGCGCAGCCCTAAGTCTAGGGCCGGCGGCCCCGCGCGCGCTCGAACGCGGCCACCCGCTGGTCGAGCAGGTCGCGCTCCATGCCGAGGCCGGCCTCGAGCAGCGCCCACTCGAGCGGTGCGGTGTCGCCGATCGCCTCCGCCGCGGCCGCGTCGTCGCCGTAGAGCACGAGGCCGACTCCCGGGCGCAGCAGCATCGGCACGACCACCGACTCCCGCGGCGCGACGCCGCCCAGCAGCGCCAGCAGCCGGCGATTGGCGGGCGTCGGGGCCAGCGGACCGCGGCGCGTCTCGCGCCGCTCCACGGCCTCGGCCACCAGCGACGACTCCGCGAGCGGCAGCCGGATGCCGCGGACGAGGGCGTCGGCGTCCGGGACGGCCACCCCGTGCTGCCCCGCGCCGTGGGCCTCGTCGCCGCGCACCACCAGCAGCACGGCACGCGCGACGACCTCGGCCGACGCGCGCAGGAGCTCGTGCGTCACCTCCCCGCGCAAGGCCGGCGCGAGCGGCGCCGAGGCGATCTCGAGCGCCGAGGGCGCGGTCTGGGTCTGCTCGTCCATGCGGCTCATCGCCTCGAGCAGCAGCAGGTCGGTGGCGACGCCGCCCGCCACCACCAGCTCCTCGGCGTCGACGCCGATCTCGCCGCCCGGGGCCACCGCCGCGACCTCGAAGCGGAAGTAGCCGCTGCGCCAGCGGCACAGCTCCTGGATCGCCTGCGAGAGCTGCTGGCGCAGCACGTCCTGCAGCTCGGCCTCCGCGAGCGCGCCGCGCTCCACGAGGATCGCGCCGAGCTTGCGGCCGTCGGCGCTGGCGTGCTGCGCCTCGAGCGCGCCCGCCAGCGCCTCGCGGCCCACCCGCCCGCTCGAGACGAGGATGCTGCCGAGGGTCTCGCGGATCGAGCTGGAGGCCGCGTAGACCACCCGCCCCAGCCGGACGACGATCGTGCCGTGGGCGTCGCGCCGGCTCAGCGTGACCCGCCCCGTCCGGTTGTTGAGGGCCAGGAAGTGCAGGATCTCGACGAGCTCGATGTCCTCGAGCCTCCCGGCAAGGCTCACGAGACGACCTCCTAGCGTCCGCCGGGGGTCTGCGTGCCCGGGGACCCGAAAGGAAAAGGGGCCCCGCCACGGCGGGGCCCCCTTCCGGCGCAGCCGATGGGCTACGCCTCCGTCATGCCCTCGCGGATGTGCTCGGGCTCGACCAGGTACTCCGGGGCGTACTCTCCCTCGAGACCGGGATCGCCGCCGCGGTCGATCAGCTCCTCGGGGATCTTGATCTTCCGGTAGAACTCCATCCCGGTGCCGGCAGGGATCAGCCGGCCCATGATGACGTTCTCCTTCAGGCCCCGCAGGTGGTCCACCTTGCCGCTGATCGCGGCCTCGGTGAGCACGCGCGTCGTCTCCTGGAAGCTGGCCGCCGAGATGAACGAGTCGGTCGACAGCGAGGCCTTGGTGATGCCGAGCAGCAGCGGGTGGCCGCTCGCCGGCTTCTTGTCGTCGGCGACCAGCTGGTTGTTGGTCGCCATGAAGCGGAAGCGGTCGACCACCTCGTCGATGAGGAACTCGCTGTCCCCCACCTCCTCGACCTTGACCCAGCGCATCATCTGGCGCGAGATCACCTCGATGTGCTTGTCGTTGATGTTGACGCCCTGCAGGCGGTACACCTCCTGGATCTCGTCGACCAGGTAGCGCTGCAGCTCCTTCTCGCCCCGCACGCGCAGGATGTCGTGCGGGTCGATCGGGCCGTCCATCAGCGGCTCGCCGGCGCGCACGCGCTCGCCTTCCTGCACGTTGATGTGGGCCCCGCGCGGCAGCTGGTACTCGCGGGTGTCGCCGTCGTCGCCGGTGACGAAGATCTTGCGGTACTGCTTCTGCACGTCGCCGTACTTGACGGCGCCGTCGATCTCCGTGATGACCGCGGGCTCCTTCGGCCGGCGCGCCTCGAACAGCTCGACGACGCGCGGCAGACCGCCCGTGATGTCCTTGGTCTTGGCGGTCTCGCGCGGGATCTTCGCCAGCACGTCGCCGGCGGCGATCTCCTGGCCGTCCTCGACCATCAGGTGCGCGCCGGAGGGCAGCAGGTACTTGCGGATGATCTTGCCCTTCTCGTCGCGGACCTCGATCCGCGGCTGCTTCTTCTCGTCGGGCGACTCGATGATGACGAGCGCCGACATGCCGGTGTTCTCGTCGACCTGCTCGTGGAAGGTCTGGTCCTCGATCACGTCCTTGAAGTGGGCGAGACCGTTGTCCTCGGTCATGATCGTGAACGAGTAGGGGTCCCACTCGACGATCAGCTGGCCCTGCTTGACCTCGGAGCCGTCCTTCACCTTGATGCGCGCGCCGTACACCACGGCGTGACGTTCCTTCTCGCGGCCCTTCTGGTCGTGGATGATGAGAGCGCCCGAGCGGTTCATCACCACCAGGTCGCCCTTCTTGTCCTTGACCGTGGTCACGTTGTGGAACTTCACGAGGCCGGCGTTCTTGGCCTCGAGCGTCGTCTGCTGCGTGGTGTGCGAGGCGGTGCCGCCGATGTGGAACGTGCGCATCGTCAGCTGGGTGCCCGGCTCGCCGATCGACTGCGCGGCGATGACGCCCACCGCCATGCCCATCTCGACCAGCTTGCCGGTGGCCAGGTCGCGCCCGTAGCACAGGGCGCAGACGCCGCGCGCCGACTCGCACGAGAGCACCGAGCGGATGCGGACCTTCTCGATGCCCGCGGCCTGGATCGCGCTGGCCGTCTCCTCGGCGATCTCGTCGTTCGACTTGACGATCACGGAGCCGTCGATCGGGTCCTTGATGCTCTCGAGGCTGACGCGGCCGATGATCCGGTCGCGCAGCGGCTCGATCACCTCGCCCGACTCGATGATCGGCCGGATCTCGATGCCGTCGACCGTGCCGCAGTCGTGCTCGCTGATGATCACGTCCTGGCTCACGTCGACCAGCCGGCGCGTCAGGTAGCCGGAGTCGGCCGTCTTGAGCGCCGTGTCGGCGAGGCCCTTGCGGGCGCCGTGCGTCGAGACGAAGTACTGCAGGACGGTGAGGCCCTCGCGGAAGTTCGAGGTGATCGGGTTCTCGCTGATCTCGCCGGACGGCTTGGCCATCAGGCCGCGCATCCCGGCCAGCTGGCGGATCTGCTGCTTCGAGCCTCGCGCGCCC
>JBGASI010000707.1:0-3249 GCA_044229815.1 Vicinamibacteria bacterium
GCTGCGGCCGGGCGAGGAGGGGGCCGCGGCCGTCGAGCGGCTCGCGCGCGCCAAGGCCGAGGTCGTTGCTCGCCGGGAGGAGCTCCCCGTGCTGGCCGCCGACACCGAGGTGTTGCTCGACGGCCACATCCTGGGCAAGCCCGCGGACGCCGCCGACGCCGGCGCGATGCTGCGCCGGCTGGCGGGTCGCGCCCACGAGGTGGTGACGGGCGTCTGCCTCGTGGCGGCCGGCTCGGCGCGCTCCGGGGTCGAGCGGACGAGCGTCCGCTTCGCGCCGATGAGCGACGCGGAGGTGAGTTGGTACGCCGCGAGCGGCGAGCCGCTCGACAAGGCCGGGGGCTACCACGTGGACGGGAAGGGCGCGCTCTTCATCGAAACCGTGGAGGGCTCGCCGTCCAACGTGGCCGGGCTGCCGGTCCGGCTGCTGCTGCGGCTCCTGCGCGAGGCCGGCCTCGACCTGGGGCTGCCGCGCCCGTGAGCGCCCTCTCCCGTCCGTCCGTCCTCGCCGGCCTCCTGGCCGGCCTCGCGCTGCTGGTGCACCCGGCGCTGGGGGTCGCCTCGCGCCTGCCCTGGTACGACCTCGTCGTCGCGGCGCTGGCGCTGCTGACCGTGCTCGGCCTCGTGGCGCGCGCGCTCGCCGCCGCACCCGGGCAGCGCGTGCCGCCCGCCCTGGTCGCGGCGGGGGCCATCAGTCTGGTCGTGGCCCTGGGCGGCGACGGCGCGCGGGGGCGCCAGGGGACGATCGTCCTCGCGCCCGGGCAGGCCCGCGGCCACTTCGAGGAGTCCGGCCGCGCGGGGCGCTCGCTCGGGCTGCGGCCGTTCGGTTTCCAGGTCGGGGTGGCGCGCGTGAGCGCCGGCGGCGAGGTCCTGCTGGCGCTGCAGTCCGGCAGCGAGACGAGCGAGCAGTGGCTGCGGCCGGGGGGCGCGGTGGCCTTCGCCGGCTTCCGTTTCGCCGCACCCCGTTCGCGGCCGACCGGGGAGGCGTCGCGCCTGCGCGTCGCGATCTCCGACGGAACGAAGACCGAGGTGGCCGACGTCGTCCCGGGGCGCCCGGTGAGCGCGGGCGACGTCGTGCTGACGCTGCAGGAGTACTTTCCCGACTTCGCGCTCGACGACAAGCGGCAGCCCTTCTCGCGCTCCCTCGAGCCGCGCAACCCCGGCGCGCTGCTCGGGGTGCAGCGCGGCGGCGCGTCCTACAACGCCTTCGTGCTGCAGTCGATGCCGGGTGTCCACCGCGTGGAGCCGCTCGGGCTCGCGTTCTCGCTGCTCGAGGTCGAGGCCGAGCAGTCGATCGAGATGACCGTGCGCCGGGAGCCCTTCGCGCCGCTGGCGCTCGCGGGGGCCCTGCTGCTGGCGGCGGGCCTCGCCTGGTCGCTGCTGCGGCCGGGCCCGTCGCCGCCCTCCGGCCCGGCCTGCGACGGCCTGCTCGTCGCCGCTGCGGCCATGGTCGGGGCGCTCCTGATCGCCGGGCACGGGCACGTGCTCGCCTGGTCGTTCCTCGTCCCGGTGCCGGGCGGGGAGGCGCCGCTCGCCGGCGTCGGCGTCGTGCTGGGGGTGTCGCTGGTCGCCGCGCTCGCCGGAACGCTGCTGCTGCTGGCCGACGCCGCCTCCGGCGGCTCCGGGGCCGCCGCCGTCGCGCGGCCGGTGCTGTGGCGCCGATCGCCGGCCTCGGGCTGGCCGTCGCCCTGGTCGCGCTGGCGCTGTACCGGCCCCCGGGGCGAGCCTGCGCGAGCCCCGCGCTGCTGGCGGCCCTCACCCTCCTCCTGCTGGCCGCCGCCGTGGCGTCGGGCGTCTCGGGCCTCGAGACCGTGGGGACCTACGCGACGGCTGGGACGGCCGCCGGGGCCTCGGCAGCACTCGCCGGCCTGTGCGCGCTCGAGACGACCGGCGCCAGCGGGGGCCGCGTGCTCGCCTTCGCCCTGGCCGTGATGACACGCCTCCTGCGCCCGCTATAATCCGGTCGTCGCGAGGAACCTCGCGGCGCACCGGAGGACGTCCATGACCGAGGCCTTCCCGGGCGAGCCGAGCGTTCTCGTGGTGGGCGGTCCGCTCGACAGCCACGAGGTGAAGCTGTCGCAGGGGAGCACGATCATGATCGGCTCCGGCCGCCTGGCCCACCTGCGGCTCGACCACCCCGAGATCGAGATGGCGCACGTCAAGGTGACGTGGGACGACGCCGGCATCTCGATGATCGACAACGGCAGCCGCAAGGGCACCTGGGTCAACGGCGAGCCCGTCGAGACGACCGGGCTGATCGACGGCGACGTGATCGAGTTCGTGGCGCCCAACGCCAAGGTCACTCCGCCGCCGCCCAAGATCCGGCTGAAGATCCCGAAGGGCTCCGTGCCCGAGCCGCCCCCGCTGCCGCCGCCCCCGCCCGAGGCGCTCGCGGCGAAGCCGTCCGCCGGCGGCGGTCTCGGCGCCGCCGCCGACCTCCTGCAGAAGGCCCGGGCGAAGGCCCAGGGCCGCACGAAGCGGGCGCGCCGCGGCGGCTTCCGCCTGCCGGACTTGCGCCTCGCCGGCCTCGGGGCGGGAGCGCTCGCGCTCCTGCTCGTCCTCGGCTGGGCGGTGATGCGCTTCTTCTTCACGGCGCCGACGATCGTGGCGGTGCAGCCGGCGCGGACGGAGCCCGGCCGGACGATCACGATCCTCGGCAGGCGCCTCAGCTCGGACCCGGCCAAGAACACGGTCTGGTTCGGCGCGCAGTCGCTCCCGGCAGACAGCGTCGGTGACGGCTCGGTGCTGGTGAAGGTCCCGCCGCTGCCGGGGGGCACGGTCGCGGTCAGCGTCGAGACGTCCGCGGGGCGCTCGAAGGCGGTCGACCTCCTCGTGCTGACGCCGCTCAAGGCGGCGGCCCTCGACCCGCCCGGGGCGCTGCCGGGCGACGAGGTGGTGCTGAACGGCCAGGGCTTCGGCGACGGCGTCGCCGTCAGCGTCGGCGGCCAGCCGGCGACCGTGACCGACGCCGACGGCGGCAGCGTTCGCTTCACGATGCCGCAGCTGGCGGCCGCCGTCGGTTCCGCGCACCCGGTCGTCGCGACGATCGCGGGGCGCAGCACCGCACCCCTCCCGCTCTACCTCGGGCGCGTGCCCCTCGTGACGTCGTTCACGCCCCCGCGCGCCGCGGCCGGCGAGATCGTCCGGCTCCGGGGCATCGGCTTCTCCGCGGACCCGGATGCGAACGTCGTGACCTTCGACGGCGTGCCGGCCCTGGTCCTCGCGGCGAGCGCCAGCGAGCTGGCGGTCGTC
>JBGASI010000208.1:0-12793 GCA_044229815.1 Vicinamibacteria bacterium
GCGCGCCGGCGCGTCGGCGGCGAGAAGGGCGAGGGCGAGGACCGCGCCGGCGCTACGGGGCGACGGGGACAAACGTGACGCCCGTCGCGGCGAAGCCGTCGTCGAGCTTCTTGCCCTGCTTGCGGTTCGTCGCGAAGACCTTGATCGCCGCCGCGCGGGCGGCGTCCTTCTCGAGCGGCGGGAACTCGCAGACGCCCTCGGGCTGCACCGGCAGGCGGAAGGTGCTGGTGCGCTGGGGCTGGTAGGCCTCGTCCACCGCCTGCACGTAGTACTCGATGGCCTTCGCCCGCTCGCGCACGCCGGGCAGGGTGCCGCAGTAGCTGACGCCGGTGAACGCCATGTTCACGAAGGCGTAGAAGTCCTCGCCGGCGCGGCGGAAGTAGAGCCTGGCGGTCGCGACGGTGCCGTCGTCGCTGATGGCCGCGCACAGCGACAGCGCCTTCTCGGGAACCGTGCACAGCGCCGGCTGGTGCTCGACGGCGGGCGGGTCGTCCGCGCGGGCTAACGCGGGCGGCAGGAGCAGCAGGGCGACGGCCAGCGCGGGGGTGCGAAGCATGGAGCCTCCGGACCCCGGCATCTTATCCGGAGGAGCGGCCTACTTCCACGCCAGCGTGTTGCGGTAGGTCTCGCCCTTGGCCGTGCGCAGCGTCAGCTCCATGGTCCAGGCCGTGGTGCCGTCGCGCCACAGCTGGTCGCCGGGCGTCTGGTAGACGAGCGAGCGGGCGCCGGGGGCCGCCGTGGCGGCCATGGGCGGCAGCGAGCCCGCCTGGCGCTTGCCGTCGACGGTGGTCGCGACGCTCATCGTGGCGAGCGGGATGGGCTGCTGGCCCTCGTTCACGAAGTAGACCGACACCTTGTAGCGCTCGCCCGGCTTCGGCGCGGCGGGGCTCGTCTCGAAGCGGATGCTGCCCGGCAGGTCGGCGGCCTGCGTGCCCTTCTTGACGGTCACGCCGGCCGAGTCCTCGAACCCGACGAGCCCGGCGGAGCCCTCGGCGCCCTTCTTCTCGGTGCGGCCCTCGACGAAGCTGCGCAGCGGGGCGCTGGCCCGGCCGCCGGCCGCCGAGGCCTCCGCCACGGTCCGGGCCGTGACGACGTTGCTCTTGCCGATCGTGGCGACCTGGTTGCCGGGATCGAGCTCGAGCACGCGGTTGTAGGCGGCGAGCGCGGTGTCGTACTGCTTGCGCTCCGCCGCGGCCGACGCCTCGGTGACGAGCGCGTTGATCTGGGCCGTGCGCGCCTGCTGGGCCTTCGCGTCGGCCTCGCGCTGCCCCTGCGCGCGCGCCGCCTCGATGCGCGGGCCGAACTGCGCCGCCGGCCCGTACCAGGGCGCGGCCTGCAGCGCCGCGGCGGCCTCGGCCTCGGCGCCGGCGAAGTCGCCCCGCGCGCGCGCCGTCTCGGCCGCGCGCACGCGCACGGCCGCCTTCTGGCCGGCCCGCGCCTTGTTCAGGATGTCAGTGGCGGTCGTGTTCGCGGCGTCCTCGCGCAGTGCCTGCTGCGCGGAGGCGGCGGCGCGCTCGAAGTCGCCCGCGCCGAAGGCCGAGCGGGCCGCGCGCAGCGAGGCGGCGGCCTTGCCCTCCGGCTCGGCGAACGTCGGAGCCGGCGCCGCGGTGACGGGCGGGGGCGCGGGCGTCGCGACGGTGGTCGGCGGCGGGCTGGGGACCGCGACCTGGGTGACCGGCGGCGTGACCGACGCCGGCTGGCGGACCAGCACCAGCCAGCCGGCGATGCCGACCGCCACCAGGGCGAGCCCCATCGCCAGCCACGGCAGGAGGCTCGCCTTCGGCGCCGGCTGCGGCCGCGGCGAGAGACGGGCCTGCGACGTGACGACGCGGGTCGCCCCCGGCCGCACGGTGCCGCCGGCCGCGGGGTCCACCACGGTGCGCCCGCCCGCGCGGGTCGGGGCGAGCGTGGGGCGACGCGGCGAGGGGCCGGTGGCGCGGCCGAGGTCCACCGTCGCGCCCACGGTCGGCGTGTCGGTCGAGGACGCCATGCCGGACTCGGTCAGCGCCAGCGGCGCGTGCGTCGGCGCCTCGAGGTCGACGAGCTGCTCCAGCACGTTCTGGGTCGAGGACGTGGTCGAGTGCGCGCGCAGCCACTCGCGCAGGTCGACCGCGAACTCGTAGGCCGTCTGGTAGCGCTGGTCGATGTCCTTCGCCAGGGCCTTCTTCAGCAGCGGCATCAGGGCGTCGTGGTCCGCGCCCTGCGGGATCAGGTCGAAGTTCGCCTCCTCGTGGGTGATCTTGTAGAAGATCGCCATGAGGTTGTCGGAGTGGAAGGGCCGGCGCCCGGCGGTCAGCTCGAAGAGCATGCAGCCGACGCTGAACAGGTCGCTGCGCCCGTCCACCTTCTTGCCCTGGACCTGCTCGGGGGACATGTAGTCCGCGGTGCCGACGATGTTGCCGGTGCCGGTCATCGAGGCGGTCGTGAGGCGCGCCACCCCGAAGTCCATGATCTTCACCGAGCCGTCTTCCTGGATGAAGATGTTGGCGGGCTTGATGTCGCGGTGGACGATGCCGGCCTGGTGCGCGTGCGCGAGCCCGGCCAGCACCTGCACGATGATCGCGACCTTGCGCTCGAGCGGCAGCGGCGGCGGCGTGCGCATCGCCTTCTGGAGGTCCTGGCCCTTCAGGAGCTCCATCGCGATGTAGGGAGAGCCGTCGGTGTGGCTGCCGAGGTCGAAGACGGTCACCACGTTCGGGTGCGTCATCTTGGCGACCGCGCGCGCCTCGCGCTCGAAGCGCTGCTTCAGCTCGGGGTCGTCGGCGATCTGCGCGACCATGACCTTGAGGGCCACGTCGCGCTCGAGGACCGTGTCGTGGGCGAGGTAGACCTGGCCCATCGCGCCCTTGCCGAGCGGGCGGACGATCTCGTACTTGCCGATCCTCCCGGTCAGGTCCTTGACGACGGGTTTCCCGGGTTCGGTCGGCTCAGCCATGGACGCGCCTCGAGCGCAGAACTCCTCTCAAGAGAGGCGATTAGACGGCAAACGGCGTGGGGGTGTCAAACAAAGCGCCGGGGCCGCCTCGCGGCGGTCCCGGCGCTGCGCCCGACGCGGCGTGCTACTTGGTCTTGCCCGTGACCGTCGGCTTCGCGCGGCGGTTCTTCTGCCAGCAGGCCTCGTTCGACTCGCTGCAGACCTGCATCTCCTTGCCGTAGGAGACGGTCTTCAGGCGGTCGGCCGGCACGCCGAGCGAGACGAGGTAGTCGAAGGCGGCCTTCGCGCGGCGCTCGCCGAGCGCCAGGTTGTACTCGACCGTGCCGCGCTCGTCGCAGTGCCCCTCGAGCGTCACGCGCAGGAAGTCGTACTTCTTGAGCGCCTCCGCGTTCTTCGCCAGCGTCGCGCGGTCCGCCTCGCGGATCTCGGCCTTGTCGTAGTCGAAGTAGACGTCGGCCAGCAGGCCGAGCTTGTCGAGCTCGTCGGCGCTCATGGCCTTGAGGCGGGTGTACTCGTCGACCTGCGGCACGACCTCGGGCCGCGGCGGCGGGGGCGGGGCCGGAGGCGGCGCCTCGGGAGCGGCCGGCGGCGGCGGGGGCGGGGCGACCGGAGCCTTCTTGCCGCAGGCTGACAGCGAGGCGACGAGCGCCAGGGACAGGAGGATGAGGACTGGCTTCTTCATTCCGTGCTCTCCGCTCTTATCGTGTGGGCGCAAGCGCCCCCGAGGTGCCTTAGCTCTTCTTGTTGTCGTCGTTCCCCGACTCGCCGCTGCGCAGGGAGTCCTTGAAGTTGCGGATGCCCTCGCCAATGCCCTTGCCGAGCTGGGGCAGGCGGCCGGCGCCGAAGATCAGCACCACGATGACGAGGATGAGCAGCAGCTCAGGGACGCCGAGACCAAACATTTCGTTCGCCTCCAGGGCTCGCCGGTCGCGGCGACCCGAGTCAGATCCTATACCCGAACGCGGGACGAATCAGTTGCTGGCCTGGACCACTCGTAGCGCCTCGTTGAGCCGCCCCCGCCGGTAGCCCTGCGGGTCGACGACCGACTCGAGGTAGCCGGCCTCGCGCAGCGCGGCGGCGAGCGCCTCGCGCACCCCGGGCTCGTCGAGCTTGCCCATCTCCTCGCGGGCGATCTCGACCCGCGCCGTGTCCCCGAGGTGGCGCACGCGCAGCTCGCGGAAGCCGAGCGCGTGCAGCGCGCGCTCCGCGCGGTCGACGCGGGCGAGCGCGGCGGCGGTGACGGGCGTGCCGTAGGGCAGCCGCGACGACAGGCAGGGTGAGGCCGGCAGCTCCGCGGTCGGCAGCCCGAGGGCGCGCGAGAGGGCGCGCACGTCCTGCTTGGTCAGGCCCGCCTCGGCGAGCGGGGCGCGCACGCCGGCCTCGGTGGCGGCGCGCTGGCCGGGGCGGTAGTCGGAGAGGTCGTCGACGATCAGGCCGTAGGCCACGTGCGCGAAGCCCTCGGCCGCCGCCAGCGGCAGCAGGGCGCGGAACAGCTCCGACTTGCAGTGGTAGCAGCGGTCGGCCTCGTTGCGCGCGTAGAGCGGGTTGTCGAGCTCGCGCGTGGCCAGCAGCCGGTGCGCGAAGCCGAAACGCCGCGCGACCTCGAGCGCGAGCGCGCGCTGCTCCAGCGAGAGCGACTCGGAGTCGGCGGTGACCGCCAGCGCCCGCGCCCCGAGCTCGCGGTGGGCCACGAGCGCGAGCAGCGCGCTGTCGACGCCGCCCGAGTAGGCCACCACCAGCGAACCCAGCTCGCGCAGGACGCGCGCGAGCGCCTGCTGCTTCGCCTCGAGGCTCGTTTCCAGCGTCACTCCTGCCACTCCTCTTCGTCCTGCGGGGCCAGGTCCAGCTCCAGGGGCGCTAGGCCCACGACCGCCAGCTCCACCCCGCACTCGGGACAGCTGATGACCTCTCCCTTGTCCACGTCGAACTCGTCGATCTCGACGTCCGCTTCGCACTCGGGGCAGACCGCCATGGCCGTGGCCTCCGTCCGGATCATACCCCGCCGGCCGGCCCGGGCCGGCCCGGCGTCAGCGCCCCCAGTCGGCGGAGTGGCTCGCGTGGCGGGAGGACGCGGCGAGCGGCGCCAGCTCGAGCCCCGCCGCGTCGAGGAGCCGCAGGCTCTCGCGCTCGCTGCCGACGAGCGCGGCCAGCGGGTGCAGGCCCATGTCGTAGGCGAGCGTCGCCGCGAGGTAGCGGCCGTCGGGCGAGGGGGCGAGCGCGCTGTAGAAGCGCCCGCCGGAAGAGAGCGTCTCGCGGCCGCGGCCGTCCGGCTCGAGGCGGTCGATCCCGTGGCGCTTGCCCTCGCTCCAGGCGCAGACGATGCGGCCGTCGGGCAGGAAGCGCGGCGCGCGGTCGCGCTTGAAGCCGCCGCTGAGGCGGCGCACGCGGCCGTCGGCGAGATCGACCCGCATCAGCCGCTCGTCGCGCACGAAGAGCACCCAGGCCCCGTCCGGGCTCGGGCGCGGGCTGCCGTCGTCACCCGCCCGGGGCTGGGTGAGCGGGCTGCGGACGAGGCTGCCGTCGGCCTGGGGCTCGAGCAGGTGCAGCCCCGCCGGCTCGCCCGCGCGGCGCCGCGACGAGACGACGAGGCGTCGGCCATCGGGCAGCCAGGCCGGCTGCTGGTCCTTCCAGTCGACCGCCAGCGTGAGGATCGCGGGCTCGCCGCCGGCCACGGCCACGACCCCGATCCGGCCGTTCATCGCGAACGCGATCCGCGTGCCGTCGGGCGAGATGGCCGGGTCGACGACCGGCTCGCTGCCGAACGTCAGCCGCCGCTCGCGATCCTTCGGCAGCCGCCGCCAGTAGAGCGCGGGCGTGCCGTCGCGGTCGCTCACGAACACGATTGCCCCGGTCAGCGCGGCCGGCAGCTCGCTCGCCCGGCGCAGCACGAGCCAGGCCGCGAGGCCGCAGGCGGGCAGCGCGAGCAGCAGCGCGAGAGTGAGTCGACGCTTCATGCGCGCTCAGTCCCCGTCCGCCGCGGGGTGCGCCGCCGGCCGGCGCCGCACCCGCTCGAGCCGGCGCGCCTTCGCGACCTCGGCCCCCGCCTCGGCCGGCCGGCCCTGGCGCGTGTAGACGTCAGCCAGCACGTAGTGGCCCAGCGGCGCGACGGCCGAGCGGTCGTCCTTCTCGAGCCCCCGCCGGGCCAGGGCGGCCGCCGCCTCGAGACGGCCTGCCTGCAGCTCCTCGCGGGCCAGGAAGAAGTAGGCCGGCGAGAAGTCGGGCGCCTTCTCGGTGGCCGCGCGCAGCTCCTCGAGGTAACCGGCGCGGTCGCCGCGCTCGCGCAGCAGCTGTGCGAGGTTGAAGCGGGCGCGGCCGTCGTCGGCGAAGCGAAGCAGCTCCTCGCGGTAGAGCCGCTCGGCGCCGTTCGTGTCGCCGCGGGCCTCGAGCACCCGGCCGAGGTTGAAGCGGCTCGCGCGCAGGTCCTCCTCGAGCTCGAGGCCGCGCCGCACCAGCTTCTCCGCCGAGGCCGTGTCGCCGCGGGCGAAGGCGAGCGCGGCCAGGCTGTTGTAGGCCGCGCCCATCTTCGGGTTCTGCTCGAGGGCCGAGCGGAAGGTCGCCTCGGCCTCGCGCTCGCGGCCGAGGTCGAGGTAGAGCGTCGCGAGCTGGTACCAGATCTGGGGCGAGCGCGGCTGCAGCTTCAGCACGGTGCGGTAGCCCTCGAGCGCGGCCTCCGGCTGGCCCTGCTCGCGGTAGATCTCGGCGAGCGCGGCCAGCGCGGGCTCGTTGCCCGGCTCGATCTCGAGCGCGCGGCGGTAGGCGGCGATCGCCTCCTGCGGGCGCCTCTTCTCGCGCAGCCAGCCGCCGAGCGTCGTGTGCGCGTCGATGATGCCGGCGTCCTCGGCGATCACCGCGCGCATGGCCGCGATCGCGTCATCGAGGCGCTCGTCCTTCGCCAGCGCGCGCGCGCGGCCCAGCCGGTTGAACAGGCCGATCTTGTCCTTCGGGTCGGGCAGCAGCGCCTCGGGGTCGACGCGCGGCCCGCCGCCGACGTAGCCGAGCGCCGCCAGGCGCTGCAGCGTCTCGGGGTCGAGGTTGTCCTTGTCGGGGGCGGCCTGGACGCCGCTGCCCGCCAGGCGCTCGAGCGCGAGCCGCAGGTCCTCGGCCCGCCGCGAGAAGGCCTTGTAGACGTTGTTCGTCTCGCCCGGGTCCTTGCGCATGTCGTACAGCTCCGGGGTCGGCGCCTCGACGTACTTCCACTGCCCGTCGCGCAGCGCCCGCAGGTGCTGCCAGCCGTAGTGGAAGCGCGGGAAGTAGGTTTCGGAGTAGGCGACCCCGCGCCAGTCGCCGCGCGGGTTCAGCACGAGCCGCGCCAGCGAGCGACCGTCGATCCCGTCCTGCGGCGGCAGGCCGACGAGGTCGAGGACCGTCGGCATCAGGTCCACCGTCGAGACCTGGGCGGGGCTGCGACCCCGGTCGCCCCAGGGCGTCCGCACGACGAGCGGCACGTGCTGCGTCGCGTCGTAGACGAAGAACGTGTGCGCGTTCTCGCCGTGCTCGCCCAGGCTCTCGCCGTGGTCCCCGACCAGCACGACGAGCGTGCGGTCCCACAGCCCGGCGCCCTTCAGCCACGCCACGAGGCGGCCGAGCACCTGGTCGGTGTAGGCGATCTCGCCGAGGTAGGGCTTGTCCGGATAGCGCGAGGCGAAGGGCTCCGGCGGCTCGTAGGGCGTGTGGGGGTCGTAGAGGTGGACCCAGGCGAAGAAGCGCCGCTGCTTGACGCCCTCGAGCCAGTCGAGCGCCTCGCCCATCACCTCGTCGCCCTTCTTCTGGACGGTGCCGAGGTTGACGACCTTGTACCTGGACAGGTCGAAGTTGAGCCGCTCGGCGAGCGTCGTCTGGCCCGGGTCGAGGAAGAAGCCGCCGTTGTCGCGCACGCCGTGCCGGGGCGGGACGAGCCCTGTGAAGATCGACGCGTGCGAGGGCAGCGTCATCGGCGCCGTGGAGGTCGCCTGCTCGAAGAGCATCCCGTCGGCCGCGATCGCGTCGATCGTGGGCGTCGCGATCCCGGGAAAGCCGTAGCAGCCCAGCCGGTCCGCGCGCGTCGTGTCGAGGGTGACGACCACGACGTTGAGCTCGCCGGGCGCCGGGCGGCGCGAGAGCACCCGGCGGCGCGCCTCCGCCTCGCTCTTCGGCGGGGCGGAGCGCACGACCAGCACGACGGCCACGACCGCGGCGAGGATGGCGGCGAGCGCGAGCCGGTATCGCCTCTTGCGGGCTTCGTTCGACACGGGAAGCGACACGCTAACCGACCGCTCGGGGCGGGGTCAATCCGCTCGCGACGCCGGGACGCTCGAGGGGCCCGGAGTTCGGGATCCAAACGGTCGTCGAGGCGAACCGGAATCCTGTATAGTCCGCCAAAGCGTTGGAGGGCCCGCTCGCGCAACACCTTGCCTGTCAGTCCCGGAGCGCCCTTCACCCGTTTTCGCGTCGTGGCACATCGCTTGCTCGCCCATGCTCCAGTCAGCGTGTCTCCATTCGTCCATCGTCTTGAATGCTCGCAGCCGGCCTGGCACAGAAGCGGGCCCGGCGGGAGGAAATGAAGTGAGGCTCCACTCGCAACTCGCCAGGCTCCTCGGGGGAGTCGTGGCGCTCGTCATCGGGTTGACGCTGGCGGCCCCGCCCGCACAGGCGGCCGAGCCGACCGTCGCGGCGCCCGTCGCCGGGCCGATCGCGGCCGCCGCGGCCGCGAAGGTCGAGGCGATGCCCGTCGCGGCGCAGGCGACACCGGCCCCGACGACCACCGCTCCCGCCGGCAAGCCGTTCTTCAAGTCCACGCGGGGCGCGATCGCGCTCGTGCTGATGGGCGGGGCGCTCGGCTACATGGGCTACTCGTTCTCTCACGACCGCGTGAAGTCGCCGGCCAAGTAGGAGGCACCCAGACATGCGCAGGACTCTGATTCTCGCGATCGTCCTCCTCGCGGCCGCGCTGCCGCTCGCGGCGCAGTCGCTGACGGGCACCGTCGCCGGCACCATCAAGGACGCGCAGGGCGGCGTGCTGCCCGGCGTCAGCGTGACGCTCGCCGGCAAGGCCGGCTCGCGCAGCGTCGTGACCGATGCCGAGGGCTCTTACCGCTTCGCCGCCGTCGACCCCGGGACCTACACGCTCACGGCCGAGCTGCAGGGCTTCCGCCCGCGGCGGCAGGACGGCCTCATCGTCTCGATCGGCAAGGTCTCCGAGTTGAACGTGGCCCTCGCCGTCGGCGGCGTCACCGAGAACGTCGAGGTGATCGGCGAGTCGCCCGTCATCGACGCGAGCTCGAGCGCCACCGACAACGCGCTCTCGCAGGACATGCTGTTCAACATGCCGATCCGCCCCGACAACGCGGCGACCGGCCTGCTCAACTACCTGCCCGGCATCAACAACGGCTCGGCGATGGGAGGCAACGAGGACTACGGCAACGCGCTGCTCGTGGACGGCGTCGACACGCGCGACCCCGACGCCGGCTCGGCCTGGACCTTCTTCAACTTCAACATCGTCGACGAGGTGCAGGTGGGCGGCATCGGCGCCCCCGCCGAGTACGGCGCCTACACGGGCGCGGTCGTCAACACCCTCACCAAGTCCGGCGGCAACCGCGTGGCCGGCCTCTTCGACGCCTACTACACGCGCAAGAGCTTCTACAGCGACAACCTGTCGAAGGACGTCATCAGCAAGAACCCGGCCCTGACGGACCCGGCGTTCTACCGCAAGCGACTCGACCTGTCGGGCCAGATCAGCGGCCCGATCGTCAAGGACAAGCTGTTCTTCTTCGTCAGCGCGCAGCGCTTCGAGCTCAACGAGAACCCGACGGGCCCGAACACCCAGCGCACCGAGGTTTCCCCCCGCTTCAACACCAAGCTGACCTGGCAGGCCGGCCCGAACGACAACCTCTCGGCCACCCTGCAGTGGGACTACTACAACGTGACCGGCCGCAACTCGATCTCGTCGGGCCTCAGCACGGACGCGATGTCGCTCAACCAGGACTCGCCCGAGGCCATCTGGGGCCTGCAGTGGCGGCACCTGTTCGGCACGAACACCTTCGCCGAGGTGAAGTACACCGGCTGGTGGGGTTACTACTACCTGGACCCGAAGCTCAACGTGCCGATGACCTACGACCTCGCGACCGACGGCTTCAGCGGAGGGGCCCTCAACTACTACTACGCCGACCGCAACCGCCAGCAGTTGAACGCCTCGGTCTCGCACTTCGCGGAGGCCTTTGGCAAGCACGACCTGAAGTTCGGCGTCGAGATCGAGCGCAGCAAGATCCACAGCCGCTACGGCTACAACCAGGGCCTGTACTACTACGACGACACGTCCAACTACGAGAAGGGCCAGTACTACGCCTTCGCCTACAGCTACGACTCCGAGGGCCGCAACCAGCGCGAGTCGCTCTACGCGCAGGACTCGTGGAAGCCGAGCGAGCGGCTGACGATCAACGCGGGCGTGCGCGTCGACTTCGTCCGCGGCAAGAGCCCGCTCCTCGACAAGACGCTCTACGACAACGTCAACTGGGCGCCGCGGCTCGGCTTCGCGTTCGACCTCACCGGCGACAGCAAGACCGTGCTGAAGGGCCACTACGGCCAGTACTACGACGGGATCTACTTCTTCAACTACCAGAAGGCCGCTCCCGGCTTCCAGCCCTACCAGACGCTTCTCTACGACTCGAGCGGGGACATCTGCGGTCCGGCCGGCAACTGCTTCAGCGTCGACAGCGAGCTGCCGGCGCCGATCCACAACGTCGACCCCGACATGAAGCACCCGCGGGTGGACGAGTGGACGGCGGGCCTCGAACGGGCCCTGACCAAGGACGTCCGCTTCGAGGTGACCGGGATCTACCGCCAGGACAAGAACATGCAGGGCACCGTCTACCCGGACGCCACCTGGACGCCCAACACCGTCACCAACGGCCTGACCGGTCAGCCGCTCACGGTCTACAAGTGGGCCAACCGCTCGGCGTCCGAGAACAACGTGCTCTACACGAACCCCGACGGCTTCCAGTACAAGGCGCCCGACGGCAGCGTGGTCGGCACCGCCAGGGCCGAGCGCAAGTACAAGGCGCTGATGGTCGTGCTCGACAAGCGCTTCACGAACCGCTGGCAGGGCCGCATCTCGTACGTGCTGTCCAAGGCGGAAGGCACGATCGACAACACCGGCGCGCCCACCTACGGCGCGCGCACGTTCTGGCAGACGCCGACGACCGCGATCGTCAACACGTTCGGCAACGCCACCAACGACCGCACGCACGAGGTGAAGGTGTTCGGCAGCTGGATCGTGCCGAAGCTCGAGCTGAACCTCAGCGGCTACTACAGCTACCTGACGGGCCGGAACTACTCGCCCTACCAGCGCTACGGCTCGCGCGACATCACCTACCCGACCGCGGGCGGCCGCCAGCCGTTCCTCGAGGGGCGCGGCAGCCGCAGGCTCCCCAACGAGCACAACCTGGACCTGCGCCTGGAGAAGATCTTCGAGCTGTCGGGCGGCAACCGCATCGCGGCTTACGCCGACATCCAGAACGTCTTCAACTCCGGTGTCGTGATCGGGGTGAACGCGCGCTACCCCCAGGCCTCGACCAGCCTCGACGGCGAGACGGTCACCATCGACTTCGGCGCGCCGACGCTCGTCGCCTCGCCACGCCGGTTCATCCTGGGGGCGCGCTGGAGCTTCTAGGCCGCTAGCCGGACGCAGGATTCGTGCGAACGCCCCGGGGCCCTCGAGGCCCCGGGGCGTTCGTGTTTCTAGCGGGCCCGGTAGGCCCCGGAGCGGCCGCCCGTCTTCTTCACCACGCGGATCTTCTCGATCGTCATGGCCTTGTCGACGGCCTTCACCATGTCGTAGACGGTGAGCGCCGCGACCGCGACCGCGTGCAGGGCCTCCATCTCGGCCCCGGTCTTCGCGTCGGTGCGGACGCGGGCCTCGATCTCGAAGCCGTCCGCGCGCGGGCGCAGGTCGACGTCGACGTGTGTCAGCGGCAGGGGGTGGCACAGCGGGATGGTGTCGGCCGTGCGCTTGGCGGCCAGGATGCCGGCGAGCCGCGCCGTCTCGACCACCCCGCCCTTCGCGAGGCGGCCGGCGCGCACGAGGCGCATCGCGGCGGGGGCGACGCGGATGCGGCCGCGGGCGACCGCCTCACGGGCCGTGACCGGCTTGTCCGAGACGTCCACCATCCGCGCGCGGCCCTCCTCGTCCAGGTGGGAGAGCGCCCGGCCCGGCGGGCCCGGCGAGGGTCGTCCGACGCTAGCGTGGCGCACCGTCGTCCTCCAGGAAGCTCTCGAGCAGCACCGCGTCGGCGGTCTCGCCGGCCTCGATGCGCAGGCGCGTCTCTTCGATCACGACCAGGGCATTCGCCGTCGCGTGGGCCACGAGGTCGCCCGAGCCCATCGAGCGCACGGGCTGCGCGACCAGGCGGTCGGCGTCCCAGCGCACCACGGCCGGCACGTGGCTCGCGCGGCCCGAGCGGTTCGCGAGCGGGGCGAGCAGCGCCACGCGCGCGCGCGGGCGCAGGACGCGGCTCGCCCCCTGCAGCCGCAGCAGGCACGGACGCACGAACAGCTCGAAGCAGACCTGCGCCGAGACGGGGTTGCCGGGCAGGCCGAACACCAGCGTGTCGCCGCGGCGGCCGAACACCAGCGGCGCCCCGGGCTTGATGGCGACGCCGGTGAAGAAGAAGGACGTCCCGGCCTCGAGCAGGACCGGCTCGACGAGGTCGTAGTCCCCCGCCGAGACGCCGCCCGAGACGAGGAGCACGTCGGCGCGAAGCCCCTCGGCGATCGCCGGCCCCAGCGCCTGACGGCTGTCGGCGACCGCCTCGAGCAGCATCACCTCGGCGCCGGCCGCGCGGGCGAGGGCGGCCAGGGCCGGGCCGTTGCTGTTGCGGATCTGCC
>JBGASI010000209.1:0-7727 GCA_044229815.1 Vicinamibacteria bacterium
GACTTCGGCGCCGTCCGTCGTCAGGGCGCCTCCGGCGCGGGAGACCAGGCGGACCCCGCGAAGAGCGAACGCGTGAGCCGCACGGCCTCCCGCAGCCGCTCGTCAGGCGAGCCGCGCAGCGTGCGCCAGGGCACGCCCTGCGCGGCGAGCGACTCCTCGAACCAGCGGTGCATCTCGTGGCGCACGTGCTCGCCGTCGCGCAGGCCGTCCTGCACGAAGGGGATCTCGTCGCCGGTGAGCAGGTACAGGTCGCAGCGCTCGCCGCGCGCGATCTCCTCGACGGCCAGGCTGCGGCCGCCGCGGTAGCGCCGGTGCCAGAGGCCGGTCGCGAAGGCGTTCGTGTCGCAGACGAGCACGCGGTCGGCCTCCCGCGCCGCGGCCTCGGCGCGGCGGGCCTGCTCGCGGGCGATCTGCTCGAACTCCTCGGTCCGCCAGTCCAGGTCGCCTCGCGCGCACTTGGCCGCCCAGTGCTCCCGACCGTACTCCTCGACCCAGGCGGTGGCCAGGCGCCCCGCCAGGTCCCGGGCGAGCGTCGTGGTGCCGGTGGACTCGGCGCCGAGCACGCACACCCGCCGCGCGTAGAAAGCGCGGACCGGGGGGTCGAGCTGGTCCCAGTGCGCGAAGGGGTCGCGCCGCACCGCGGTGCCCGACACTGGCACGCGCCGCCGCTCGCGGTCCACCAACACGTGCCGCGCCCCCATCAGCGCCGCGTAGCGCTCGCCGTAGTCCTCGGAGCTGAACACCACGTCCGGCGCGCGGCCCAGCCGGCGTCGCGTCGCGGCGGCCCAGGCGGCCGAGTCGTCGGGGGGGTAGCGGTCCTCGATCACCAGGACCGTCGTGGACGGGCACAGCTCGCGCAGCCAGTCGACGCGCCGCGCGACGGGGATCGGGTCCTCAGGGCGCGCGCAGACGAGGACCACGACCTCGCGCGAGCGCCGGACGGCGGTCCCGACGAGCAGGCGGTGGCCGCGGTGCGGCGGCAGGAACTTCCCCACGACCAGCCCGAGCCCGAGGCTCACGACGGGCGGCGCTCCCCGGCCTCGCCGCGCCACCATGCGTGCACGCCGAAGAGGCACATCAGCAGGAACACCGCGTAGAGCGCGGCGGTCAGCGGCAGTGCCCGGGACAGGTAGAGGGGCACGTAGAGCGCGTCGGCCGCGATCCAGAACAGCCAGTTCTCCAGCCGCTTGCGCGTGAGCAGGTACTGCGCTGCGAGGCTGAGCACCGTCGTCAGCGCGTCGGCGAGCGGCGCCGCGTCGTCCGTGGCGAGCAGGACCTCGCGCAGCAGCCAGGTCCCGAGCGGGAGCGCGGTCGCGAGGGCCAGCCACTCGCCGGGCGTGGCGCGGCTCACCCGCAGCGCGGCGCGGCGCCGGTATCCGCCGGCCCAGTTCCACCAGCCGTAGAGCCCGAGGCCGAAGTAGACGAGCTGCAGACCCATGTCGGCGTAGAGCCGGCCGCGCAGGAAGAGCACGAGGAAGAACGCGTTGTTCGCGAGGCCGACCGGCCAGCTCAGCGGCCGCTCGCGCACCGCCAGCCACACGCAGGCGCCGCCCGTCACGAAGCCCCAGGCCTCGGCCGGGCTGATGCTGGCGGCCGGCATGCTCATCGCGGGGTGCTAGCATACACGCCCGTGTCCTCCCAGAGCCTGCTGAACCGGCTTCTCGACGGACGGGCGCAGCCCGGGCCCGATCTGCGCGTGCACCTCTCGGACCGCGACGGTCCCTCGCTCCACGACAAGATGCGCCAGGCCTACTGGTGGATCGTCAACAACGCGATCCTGTGCCCGTACTACGACATCGAGTACGGGCCCGGCACGAAGCTCAGCGGCCCGTCCGGCGACGAGCTGCAGCTGCACGACGAGATGAGCTACAGCTCGTTCGTCCTGATCCCGCTGCTCACGCTCTTCAGCTGCCGGCGCGCGCTGCTCGTCGGCGGGCCTGGCCGGGGCAAGACCACCTCGGCCATCCTGATGGGCCTGCTCGCGGGGATGAGCCGCGACGACGTCCGTCGCTCGATCCAGCGCGGCCACCCGCAGCTGACGATCGCGGATCTGCTCGGCTCGCCGCTGCCGTCCGACCTGATGAAGGCCGAGGACATGTCGGCCGTGAAGGTCTCCTGGCGCAAGTGGATCGGCGAGCGCGTGAAGATCGTCGACGAGTACAACCGCATTCCCACCAAGACCCAGTCCGCTCTGCTCTCCCTGCTGGCCGAGGGCTACGCGGAGATGTTCGACCAGTACGTCTACGCCGGCCGCTCGAGCTGGTTCCTGACCGCGAACGACGACGCCGGCGGCGGCACCTTCCAGGTGATCGAGGCGCTGAAGGACCGCATCGACGTGGTCGTCCGCGCGGTGCCCTTCAACTCGGGCTTCCTGCAGGCGCTGCTGCAGCGGATCGAGGCCGACAAGACCCCGGAAGAGCTGGTGCCGCAGGAGATCGTCTTCAGCGCCGACGAGCTCGCGCGGATCCACGAGGCGATCCTCGCGGTCGAGGTGCCCGCCGCCGTGCAGGACCGCATCGGCTTCTTCCTGGGCCAGCTCGACTTCTGCCGCATGGCCTCGCCCCAGTTCGAGGCCAAGAGCAAGGACACGCTCAAGCTGGCCGGGCAGAGCGTGAGCCAGGTCTGCACCGAGCAGTGCCCGCTCGACAAGAAGGTCCACCTGTGCACGCAGACGGAGAACGGCGTCTCGGCGCGCGCCTACCAGACCTGCCTGCACTTCGCCAAGGCGCTCGCCTACTTCCGCGGCCACGCCGCGGTCGAGGTCGAGGACCTGCGCCAGCTCGTGCCCTTCGTGCTCCACGAGAAGCTCGTCCCGAACGGCCGCAGCCCCTTCTTCGAGGCGAAGGGCAGCCGCGGGCTGCTGCAGGACCGGGTGGCCTGGATCCGCAACATGTTCGACATGGCGCTGGAGCAGCACGGCAAGCACGAGCCGGTGCGCAAGCGCGTCTCGGCGCTGCGCCAGGAGCTCGAGCAGGGCCTCCAGGGCGTCCCGGCGAAGACCGTCCAGCAAAGGGTCGGCCAGGTCGATCGGCTGATCGAGGAGCTGATGAAGAAGCACGAGCTCTCGGGCCCGGTCTACGAGGACCTCGTGCTGCTCAAGTCGCTGCACAGCCGCTACCGCAACTACGCGCACTGGCTGAAGCAGGCGGCGAAGGGCTAGCCCGCGTGGCCGATCCCGTCGCGGAGCTCGAGGCGCGTGCCCGGCTGCGCTTCGTGCGCTGGGACGAGGCGCTGTGGCGGCGGGTGCTCGACGGCCCGGCCCGCGCGCTCGCGATGGCCCTGCGGGACGCCGGAGCCGGCGAGGCGGAGGCGCAACGGCTCCTGGAAGCCTACCTGCAGCTGGCCAGCGAGGGGATCGGGCTCGGCTACCTCTTCCCGCCCGAGGTGGGGGAGGGCTTCATGAATCACGCCTTCTTCCGGCTGCTGCCCGAGGGCCTCGCTGCGCTGCCGCCCCCCGGGCGTGCGCAGGCGCTCGCCGACTGCTGGAACCTCGGGGAGAACCTCGAGCACGCTCCCGCCTGGTGGCGCCGCATGTTCGTGCGCCTGGCCGCGGACGGCGCCGCGCTCGGCTCCCTGCGAGCCCTCGTCGAGCGCGCCGAGCGGGAGGCCTTCGCCCCGCCTCCGGCACGGCTGGGTCGGCGCGCGCTTCATCTCTACGTGGACCTGGGCGCGGAGGAGCGGCGCTTCCTGCCGGGCGGCCTGCACTTCGCGGCGCCGACGGTCGCCTGCGTGCACGATCGCGACGCGGCCTCCGGGCGCAGCCTCGGCGTCTGGCTCGTCGATCCCCCGCTCGTCCTCGGAGCGATGGGGTGCGCCTGGCCAGCCGTCGCCAGCTCGGACCGGCTGGACCTCGTCGACGACCTCGTCCGCCGCGACCCGCGCGCGGCGGAGGTGCGCAACTGTGCGGCCAACGAGTGGCGGGCCGCCCTGACGCTCGAGACCTCGCAGTTCCTGGTCGGGCTCTACCCCGCGTGAGCGACGAGAACCGTCCCCTCGACGATCCCGACGTCGCCCGTGCCTGGAAGGACGCCCTGGCGCTGTGGGACGTGTCGGTGAACCTCAGCCCGCCCGTCGGCCTCGGCCACGAGGGCCGCCCCGGCTGGCAGGGCGAGGAGCCGCTCGCCTACATCGACCTCGTCACCCGCCAGGTGGTCGTGAACCTGCCGCTGCTCCGGAAGATCGGCGCGTCCTCGAGCCTGACCGCCGTGCTGGCGCACGAGGTGGGTCACCACGTGCGCTTCCCGCACAGCCTCGCCGTCGTCGCCGCGCTCGGGCTGCTCGAGCGGCGGCTGATCCCGGGCCTGCGGCAGTCGCTCGTCAACCTTTTCTTCGACCTGCTCGTGAACGAGTTCGTCGGACGCACCCGCAGGGACGAGCTGTGCCGGGTGTACCAGGGGTTCGTGAAGGATGTCCCGGAGATGCCGCCGCTGTTCGCGTTCTACCTCGCGGTGTACGAGGAGCTGTGGGGCAAGCCGGCGGGCCACCTCGTCTCCCAGGCGGCCGCCGAGCTGCTGGACCGCTCCTACGCCGGCTGGCGCGCCGAGGCCCGCGTCTTCGTCCAGACCTTCTACTCGCTGCCGACGCTGCAGCTGCAGTTCGTCTACTTCTGCTCGCGCTTCGTGCGCTACGTCCCCGATCCCGAGCAGCTCGCGTTCGTGGTGCCGCTCGGCCACGACGTCCCGGCGCCGGACGAGGACGCCCTCGACTCCGCGGTGCGCGGCTTCGGCAGCGAGGAGGCCGAAGCCGCCCTGCGCGAGGCGAGGGATCGGGGCCTGCTCGACGACTCGGGCCTCGAGGAGCAGGCGGCCGCGGACCCGCTGCGCTCGATCGACGACCTCACCCGCCAGCTGCCCGGCCATTCGGCGGCGGCGTTCCGCCAGGCCCTCGTGGGCCGCCACTACAAGCGCCTCGTCGACCAGCACCTGATCCAGCCCCCGCCGGCCTCGAACCTGCCGGAGCCCTCGCTCCCCACGGTGACGGAGGACTGGGAGCCGGGGGACGGCGTGCGCACGATCGACTGGACGGCGACGCTGCTCGCGCGCGGCGCGCTCGGCCCGGCGCAGCCCCTGCGGCGCGACCTCGCAGCCGACGAGCCCTCGCCCGGGCTGCGCCGCTTTCCCGCGCTCGAGATCTACCTCGACACCAGCGGCTCGATGCCGAACCCGGCGCACTCGCTCAACGCGATGACGCTCGCGGCGCAGATCCTGGCCGCCTCCGCACTGCGCAAGGAGGGCGTCGTGCGGGGCGTCGTCTATTCCGCCGGCAAGCCGCTCCTCTCCGACTGGATGTACGACGAGGAACGCGCCCGCCTCTTCCTCCTGCACTACGCGGGGGGCGGGACCGAGTACCCGTTCGACGTGCTCAAGGCCTCGGCCCGCGAGCGCGCCGACGTCGTACGCGTCATCGTCTCGGACTCCGACTTCCTCGCCAACGTGCAGGGCGCGGGCGCGCTCGACGCGCTGCGCTACGCGGTCGACAAGTCGACGCTGGTGGTCGCGTTCCTGGCCGCCGACCCCGCCCGCGCGCGCGGAACGCTGGCGGCGTTGCTCGACGCGCCGAAGTTCAGGCTCGTGACGGTCGCCTCGCTGGCCGACTTCGGCGGGGCCGCGGCCTCCCTCGCCGACGCCCTCTTCGGACCGATCCCGCGTTGACGCGATGCGCCATGGCGCGGGATAGTTGCCGCCAATCGCGGCAGTGAGCAGGAGCGGATGGCCTTCGACATCGCCGGCCTCAGGCAGGAGCTGGACGCGGCACCGTCCTCGGCCGACCTGCCGTGGGCGGTGGGTGTCGCCGTCGTCAGCGACACCTTCCGCCTCGCCGGCCTCGTCCCCCCGGCCCCGCGCGCCTGGGACGGCTGGCGCCGCAAGTGGCCCCGCAGCGAGCAACTCGTGTCGGCGCTGGCGCTCGCCCTCGTCGCCACCTCGCTGCGCGCCGAGAGCGTGCGGGCCCTCGAGGCCTCGCGGGTCGTCGCACGCGATGCGCTCGAGGGCTTCCTCGAGGCCGCTTCGCCGCTCAGCGCCGAGATGGTGAGGACGAACCCGTTCCGGCAGGAGGAGTTCCTGCGCCACTGGACGAAGGCGTGTCGCGGCCGGATCGCCGGCGAGACGCCGCGCGAGTCCGAGACGCGGCTCGGGCAGCTCGACTACCGCCAGGCGCTGGCCGAGTACGCCAAGGCCGAAGGCGAGCGCAAGAAGGACGCGGCCCGGCGCGCCCAGCTGCTGCGCGAGGCCCAGCAGCGCGCCGAGCAGGCGAAGGGCTGGCGCGAGTGAAGGAGAGCGTCCTCGTCTTCGAGCGCCGGACCGGCGAGAGCTACGCGCCGCCGGCGTGGCTGTGCGGCCTCGGCCGGCCGCTCGCGCCACGAGAGGCCTGCCCGACGCTCTTCCGTTTTCCGGGGCCGGAGGGCGTGCAGGCGCAGCTGCAGGGCCGGCTGCGCGAGCTTGGCCCTCCCGGGCGAGGGCACCTCTGGCTCACGTCCCGGCCGACGGGCGCCTACCCGCGGCCCGTCACGCTCTTCGGCACGCTGGCCCTGCTGCAGCCCCTGCGCCTGCAGCCGTGCCGCACCCACTGCTTCACCCATAAGCGCGACAACTGGATCGCGCTCGACCGCGCAGTCGACCCCGGGGAGATCGCCTGGGTGCCGCCGTCGCGGGTGCGCGACCTCTCGTTCGACCGGATCCGCACGAGCGAAGAGGCGCGGCGCCGTTTCGGCGCCGGATACGAGGAGGAGAGGCGCCGCGTTCTCGAGCGCCTCTCGGCCTACCTCGAGGAGCTCTCCGAGCTGCGGCGCGCGGGCGCCCCCGGGCCCGGCCGGCACTGGTGCCTCGTGCCCGAGCGCGAGCGGCGGGTCGTGCTGGCGCGCCACGGGTTGCGCGGCCGCTGGACGCGCCCGTGAGCGCCCCGTTGCCCCTCCTGGCCGACTTCGACCCCGGGCCCGAGATCCGCCGCAGCGTGCGCGCCCACGCCCGCCACCGGCCGCGCCTCGCCGCTGCGGCGCGCGATTTCGCTCGCTTCGCCGCGCTGGGCGAGGCGCAGCGCCGCCGCGCGCTCGCCGCGCGCCTCGAACCGCTGCGCCGGGGCCTGTGGGGCTCGCCCTTCCACCGTGCGCGCCTGCGGGCGCAGGGCCTCTCGCCGGACGACCTGCGGACGCTCGACGACCTGGCGTACTTCCCACGCCTCGACCGCGCGACGCTGGGCCTCGCGTTCTCCGAGATCCCGGCGCTCGGCGCGAACCCCGGCCGGCTCTTCGTCGAACGCAGCTCGGGCTCGACGGGCCGCCCGATCGCCGTCCTCAAGGAGGACTACGACTCGGTCCACATGTGGGCGGCGGTCCGCTTCTGGCTGGGCCGGCTCGGCCGCCGGCTGCCCGCCCGCCCGCGCGTGGCACTCCTGTGCACGCTGCCGCACGGTGTCGAGTACGAGACCCTCCTGCCCGCCCTCGCGGGAGGGACGCTCGCCCGCATCTCGATCGCGCGCGAGCGTCCCTGGGAACGGCTGCGCGCGCTGCGCCCGCACCTCGTCTGCACCGACCCCGCCGGCCTGCACTGGCTGCTCGGCCGGCCGCCGCTGCCGGCGCCCCGTCTCGTGCTTTCCTCGGCACTCCACCTTTCGCCCGCGCTGCGGCGACGCGCCGAGGGCGCGCTGCGCGCGCCCGTCGTGAACTATTCCTCGACGGCCGAGACCGGGCCGCTCGCCTGGGAGGGCTGCCGGCGCGGCGGCCGCTTCCCCGT
>JBGASI010000210.1:0-7713 GCA_044229815.1 Vicinamibacteria bacterium
GTACAGCTTGTCGATCGTGCCCGAGACCTGCGAGCCCACCTGGACGGTGGTGACGGCCTCGAGCGTGCCGGTCGCGCCGACGACCTCGACCACGTCCCCGCGGTCGACGCTGCCGAGCGTGTAGTCGGGGGCCTTGCCCCGGCTGCGCATGTACCAGGCGCCGGCGGCCAGGAGGACGATGACGGGGACGAGCCAGAGGAGTCGGAGTCGTGATGCAGCCATATTCACCCAGTGTAGACCAGCCGCACCGCCCTGCTGTTGCACTTCGAGCGTAAGGGATGTAATCCGCGGCCGCGCCTGGCCAAGAGACGCGAAGAGGGGGCCTTGCGGCCCCCTCGGAACGGCGTGCGTCGACGTCGTGACGCTAGTTGGACATCGAGGACGCGGCGGCGGCGGCGCGCACGGCCGTGCCGGCCGAGGAACCCGAGCTGAGGATCGCCGCGCCGCCAGAGCCGGTGAGGCCGGCCTCCTGGACGCGCTGGAAGTTGATCACGTTCTTCCGGTAGTCCGCGACCGCGCGCAGCTCGTTGACCCGGGCGACCGCGAGGTCGCGCTGCGCCTGGGTGACGAGGAAGTTCGTCGACATGCCGGCCGCGAACTTCTTCTCCTCGGCGTCGAGGCGCTGCTCCATCAGCACGCGCGCGGCGCGCGTCGAGGCGACGGTCTTGAAGCCGGATTCGACGCCGCGCGCCGCCGTGCGGACGTCCGCCGCGACCTGCATCTCGAGCCGGCGGAAGGAGACGAGCGCCTGGTCCTTGCTGATGCGGGCCGAGGCGGCCGCGGCCTTCTGGCTGCGGTTCGGGATGGAGTAGGAGACGTTGGCGCCGATCGTCCAGGTCGGATAGTCGCGACCGAACACGTCGCTGAGGGCGTCGCCGTAGCCACCGGGCACGGTGCCGACCACCGGGCCGCCGAGCTCGTCGCGCAGGATCTGGGTGCCGCCGGCGCCCGAGGCGCCATAGCTGGCCACGAGGTCGAGGGTGGGCAGCAGCTGGTTGCGGGCGTAGTGCAGCGAGTAGTCGGCCAGCTCGAGGTTCTTGCGGGCGTTCACGACGTCGGTGCGGTTGGCGAGCGCGTTGCGCACGGCCGCGTCGACGTCCACCGGCACGGGCTCGGCGGTCGGGCGGTCCGCCGGCACGATCTGCGTCGACCACATCAGCGGGTCGTTGGAGGAGAAGATCGCCTGTTTCAGGTTGTCCTGCGCCTGCGCCAGGCCGTTCTCGGCGGTGATCACGTCCACCTCGCGGCTGGCGACCTCGGACTGGGCCGTCACCACGTCGAGCGGCGCCATGGTGCCGACCTTCACCCGGATCTCGTTCTCGTTCAGCAGCCGCTTCGCAAGCTCCAGGTTGGTGCGCGCCGCCTCGAGGTTGTCGAAGGCGTAGATCAGGTCGTAGTAGTAGCCCTTGACGCCGGCGACCGTGTTGATGATCGTGGCGCGGAACTGCACGTCCGAGATCTCGCGGTTCTTCTTGGCGATGCGCAGCTGGTTGCGCGGGCCGTCGATCCGGAAGTTGCGCAGCAGCGGCTGGGTCAGGTTGAGGTTCAGGCTCGAGTTGTAGACCGGGTTGAAGGTGCTGAAGACGTTGTTGGTGTCCTGCTTGTTGTTGTTGAACGACAGCTGCAGGTTGCCCCCGGTGGGCGCCAGCGGCAGCGCGGCGCCGACGTTCCACAGCTCGCGCTTCGTGTTGATCGCGGTGCCCCCGCTGAACGCGTTCGTGCCCCGCGTGTCGGCCGAGGTGTGGCTCAGGCTCGAGAACAGGTAGGGGTCGTAGTAGCCCCTGGCCGAGAAGACACTCTGCTCGCTCAACTCGGGGTTGTAGCGGGCGACGGCGATGTCGTTGTTGTTCTCCAGCGCGCGCTTGACGGCCTCGTCCAGCGTGAGCTGGAGGGTGGCGCCGGGCGTCGCGGGCGACTGCGTGGCGGTCGGCGTGCCGACCTGGACCTGTGCCTGCGCCGCCGCGCCAGGCAACAGGGCGACCGTCGCGAGAAGGCCGACTGCAGCCCGAATCCTAGCTCTCATGTCCTTCGTGACCTCCAGGCTTGCGATTGGCGCGGAGCACCGTCGCCTCTTCGATTCTATCCCACGCGCCCCGCGCCAGACTGCCGCCGGGCCCCGGGACGCGCGGGTATCACTGCTTGTAACGAGCGGCCGGGGCCAAAAGATCCGGGAATTTGCATTCCTTGCGCATGGATAGCCGGCGGGGAGGGCCGGCGGCGTGCCCGAAAAGGAAAAGGGGCCGGACGGGTTGAGACCCGCCCGGCCCCGGAAACGGCCCGGTTCGTGCGTTCGGACTAGTTGAAGCTGTACCGGAGGCTGAACTGGATCTGGTACACGTCCGACAGGAAGGCGGTCGTCTCGAGCGACTTGCTCATCAGCGCGCCGTTGATCACGCGCAGGTTGTAGGTCGCCTTGCCCGCGGCGTCGACGCCGGGGCTCGTCAGCGGCTGCGCGTTCACCAGGCGCTGGCCGACGCCCCAGTCGTGGTTGAGCAGGTTCCCGAAGTTCAGGAAGTCGGCGCGGAACTGCAGCGAGTGGCGCGCCCCGCCGAGGTTCTTGAACAGGTCCTGCGCCACGCTGAGGTCGACGCGGTAAACCATCGGCAGGCGGACGGCGTTGCGGCCGGCGTACTCGCCGCGGTGCTTGCTGAGGTAGGCGTCCTGGTTGATGTACGAGTCCCAGGCGGCGGCCTGGTCGGCCGCCGAGAAGGGCGTCGAGCCGGTGATCGGCTTGAAGTTCATCTCGGTCTGGTCGCGCGGGATGTAGACGAGGTCGTTCGCCGTGGCGCCGTCGCCGTTGAGGTCACCGGCGTAGGTGTAGCTGGCCACGCCGGCGGTGTAGCCCTGCCAGAAGAACGAGAACGTGGTGGCGCCGAACTTGAGGTACTCGAGCCGGTACGAGCCGGCCAGGAACACCCGGTGGCCCGGGAAGGAGCTGGCGTAGGTGATGCCCGGGTTGTTCGGGTCGCCCGAGATCTGGTTGCCGGTCCACGAGCCGGAGGCGATCGAGCCGGGGTCGATCATGTTCTTCGCCTCGCCGTAGCTGTAGGCGCCCTTCAGGAAGCCCTGGCGGAAGCGCTTCTGCAGCGATGCGGACGCGTGCCACGACTTCCCAGCGTTCTGGTTGCCCAGGACGATCGCGTTCGTGACGTTCGAGTACAGGCGGTTGCTCGTCCAGCGCGGCCGGTTGTCGGCGCCCACGAAGCTCGTCTGGGCGGCGGGCAGGTCGGCGTTGATGTACGAGATGCCGTTGACGTCCTTGCTGTAGATGAACTCGCCGGTCCCGATCAGGCCCCAGGGCAGCCGCTGGTCGACGGCCACGTTGCTGCGCCACACCTGCGGGAACTTGAAGTTGGGATCGGTGAGCGCGAGCTCGTAGCTCGCGGCCGGCGCGCCGGTGACGTTCGTGGGCTTGTAGGCGTCCGGGTTGGGGTTCCAGGGCCGCGCCTTCGTGTTCGAGAGCTGCTCGAAGCCCGTGAGCACGCCGGTGTTGCCGATCTGGTTGGAGATCCAGACGTAGAGCGGGGGACCGGTGAAGACGCCCGTGCCGCCGCGGACCTGCGTCGAGCCGTCGCCGTTCACGTTCCAGTTGAACCCGAAGCGCGGCGACCAGAGGATCTTGGCGTCCGGCAGCTTGGCGGTCTGGTACTGGACCGAGTTGCCGCCCGCGTCACGGAAGCTCAGCGCGTCGGCGTTGGCGTTCTGGAAGCCGGTGTCGCCGAACGAGGAGACGTCGGCGCGCAGGCCGACGGTCAGCTTGAGGTTGCGGCTGGCCTGCCACTCGTCCTGGGCGTAGGCGCCCCCGTAGACGACGTCGAGGGGCTGCAGCGGCTCGCTCTGCCCCGGGATGTTGTTGTAGCGCACCTGGAACAGCGACAGGGTGACCGGCGACGTGGTGCGGTTCGGGTTCGCCAGGTAGTCGTTGGCGTCCGTGTAGAAGTCCGAGAGCGAGTTGTAGACGTAGACGCTCTGCGACCCGGGGTAGAACACGTTGTCGGAGTGGTACTTCTCGGCCGTCGCCCCGAACGTGAACGAGTGGTTGCCGCGGCTCCAGGTGAAGTTGTCCTGCACCTGGAACGTCTTGTAGCGCAGCTGGTTCGCGGGCGTGAACGGCTCGAAGCCGAACGAGGTGTAGACGGTGCTGTCCTTGAGGATGTCGACGAACGGGAAGAGGCTGCCCGACTGCGGGCGGCTCTCGTCGTTCGTGGTGTAGCCCACGATCAGCGCGTTGGCCATGTTGCTGCCGAGGATCGAGTTCCACTCGGCGACGCCCGACTTGATGTTCTCGAGGATCGCGTAGTTGGAGCTCTCGAAGTTCAGGCCCGTGGTATTGCTGCGGCGCGTGCCGCGGCCGAGCGAGCTCGAGTTCGAGAGCAGCACGGGCGTCTGCGAGTCGAGCTGCAGGTAGCGCAGGCTGATCTTGTTGCGGCTGTTCAGGTTGTAGTCGAGCTTGGCCAGGTAGCGCTTGGCCGGGGTCTCGAACGGGTAATCCTGGTAGCCGCCCGTGTTGTACTTGAAGTTCGAGCTGAGGTACGTGCTCAGCGCGTCGAGGTCGGAGGCCAGCACGCGCGTCGTGTTGCCGCCCACCGTCTCGCCGCCGGCGTTCGCGCGGAACGTCGTCGCCGGCGCGGTGTACTTGTCGTTCTCGTAGCTGCCGAAGAAGAACAGCTTGTCCTTGATGACCGGGCCCGCCAGCCAGCCGCCGAAGCGGCGGGAGTCGAACGTGCCGGGGTTGTAGGTGAGGCCCTTCGCCTCGGTCCCGACGTTGCCGTTGTCGCGGAACCACCAGTAGCCCGAGCCGCGGAACTGGTTCGTTCCACTGCGGGTGACGGTGTTGACGCCGGCGCCGACGAAGTGGCCCTGGCGCACGTCGTAGGGCGCGACGTTGATCTGGATCTCCTCGATCGCGGCCGTGGAGATCGGCGTGACGCCGGTCCGGTCGCCGGGCTGGGCGCCCAGGCCGAACGAGTTGTTGAAGTAGGACCCGTCGACCGTGATGTTGTTGAGGCGGTTGTCCTGGCCGACGAACGACCCGCCGCCCGAGTACTGCGGGCTCAGGCGCGCGAAGTCGTTGATGCGGTCGGTGACCGTGGGCAGGTTCTGCAGGATGTCACGGCTGACGGCCGTGGCGGCGCCGGTGCGCGTGCCGCTGAACACCTCGGAGGACTGGGCCGTGACGGTCACTTCCTCGGCGATCGCGGCCTGGCTCAGCGTGAGCTGCACGCCGCTCTGGGCGCCGAGGCTGACGACGACCTCGCGCACCGCGTAGGGCTGGAAACCGGAGAGCGACGCCGTGACGGTGTAGGGGCCGCCGACGCGCAGGCCGGGGAGGCTGAAGTGCCCGTCCGCGCGGGTCGCGGCCTCGTAGCGCGTGCCCGAGGGCTCGTGGAGGGCCACTACGGCGGCCCCGGGAACGGGCTGCTTCTGGGCGTCGAGGACGACGCCGGTGATCGAGCCCGTGGTGACGCCCTGCGCATGGGCGAGGCCGACCGGCCAGACCATGGCGCACAGCGCGACGAGGGCGATTCTCGTGCGAACGGCGAGCTTCATTCGAGTTTCTCCTGAACCTGTACCTGTGTTCCGTCGGATCCGCCCCAACGGGCGAGCGGCACGCCCCCGACGTGGTGCCGGGTCGCCGGGGACGGCGGTGCCGGGACGCACGAGCCCTATGGCGGAAGACACGCTCAACGTGTGACTCGTCCTCTCGAAGGGAATGACTCCTGGACCGGCGGGCCGACGAGGCCGGATGCTATTGCGTCGTGGCTGCTCCAGTCAATCGGACATTTCCTGCATGACACCCATCGCGCCCATCGGGGGGCGCACCGGGATATGATCGCCGCCTTCGGAAGGAGCCGACGTGATGAGGGTGTTACTTTCCTTCGACCAGATCCAGTCCCGTATCCTGGAGATGGGCAAGCAGATCGGCGACGAGTACGCCGGCCGGGAACCGCACCTGGTCGGGGTGCTGAAGGGGGCCTGCCCCTTCATGACCGACCTGGCCCAGGCCATCGACCTGCCGCTCACGCTCGACTACATCGCCGTCTCGTCCTACGGGAAGGCGACGAAGTCCTCGGGCGAGGTGAAGCTGATCAAGGACCTCGACCAGGGGCTGGAGGGCCGCGACCTGATCGTCGTCGAGGACATCGTGGACACCGGCCTCACCCTGAACTACCTCGTCAACCTGCTCAAGGCCCGCGGCCCGCGCTCGCTCAAGGTCGCCTCGCTGCTCTCGAAGCCGGCGCGCCGGCTCGTCAGCGTCCACGTCGACTACGTCGGTTTCACGATCGAGGACGAGTTCGTCGTCGGCTACGGTCTCGACTACAACGAGAAGTACCGCAACCTGAAGGAGATCGTGATCTACGGCGCCTGACGTCGGCGGCCCCGGACGAGGGCGGACCGCCCCAGCGGCGGCGGTCCGCGCCGGCGGTCGGTTCTAGAGGTGCCCGGCGTCGAAGGGCAGCGGCAGCAGCTGGCTCATGCGCACCGTCTTCGTCCGCCCGCGCAGGTCCACCATGTGGACGGCGATGTCGCCGCAGTACTCCCACAGGATCTGCCGGCAGGGCCCGCACGGCGGCGTCAGCCGCTTCGAGTCGGCGGCCACGGCGATCGCGTCGAAGTCGTCGAGGCCCTCGGAGACGGCCTTGAACACCGCCACCCGCTCGGCGCACATCGACAGGCCGTAGGACGCGTTCTCGATGTTGCAGCCGGTGACGATCTCGCCGGTGCGCGTCTTGAGCGCGGCCCCCACCCGGAAGCGCGAGTAGGGCGCCTGCGCCCGCTCCCGCGCCTCGAGCGCGAGCGCCGCCATCGCCTTCAGCATCGAGCGCGTGGGCGTGTCCGCCCGCCGCGCGCCGGCTCGCCGCTTCGTCATGCCCCGACCTCCGCGGCCGCGCCCGCCACCAGCCGCCCCAGCACGTCGAGCAGCGCCGCCTTGACGCGCTCGCCGGTCTCGAGGACCTCGCGGTGGTCGAGCTTGCGCGCGGAGACCCCCGCGGCCAGGTTCGTCAGGCACGACAGGCCCACGACCCGCAGCCCCATGTGCCGGGCCGCGATCACCTCCGGCACGGTCGACATGCCCACGGCGTCCGCCCCGAGCACGCGCGCCATCCGGATCTCCGCCGGCGTCTCGTACGACGGCCCCGTCATCGCGACGTAGACGCCACGGTGGTGGCCGATCCCGACCGCGCGGCAGGCCTGCTCGGCGACGTCGCGCAGGCGACGGTCGTAAGCCTCGCTCATGTCGGGGAAGCGCGGGCCGAGCGCCTCCTCGTTGGGGCCCACGAGCGGGTTGCCGAGCAGGTTGACGTGGTCTTCGAGGATCATCAGCTCGCCCGGCGCGAAGAGCGTGTTGATGGCGCCCGCCGCGTTCGTGACGACGAGCGCCTTGACGCCGAGCCGGCCGAGCACGCGCACCGGGAAGACGACCTCGGGCAGCCGGTAGCCCTCGTAGTGGTGGACGCGGCCCTTCATCACCGCGACGGGCAAGCCGCCCGAGCGGCCCAGCACGAGCGCGCCGCCGTGGCCGGCCACGGTCGAGGCGGGGAAGTGCGGGATCTCGGCGAACGGGATGGCGACCGCCTCGTCGAGCGCGTCGGCGAAGGCCCCGAGCCCCGAGCCGAGCACGACGCCGACGGCGGGCCGCAGCGGGCTGCGCTCGCGGACGACGCGGACGGCCTCGGCGAGCTGCTCGACGAGGCTCACAGCCGCGCCCCC
>JBGASI010000211.1:0-7695 GCA_044229815.1 Vicinamibacteria bacterium
TACGCGGTGAAGTCGGTGCCGGTCGCCTTGCGCAGCAGGCCGAGGATCGCCCCGACACCGTCCCTCGCCTTCGGCGCCGCGGGCTCGCTCGCCCGCTCTTCCCCGGGCGGAGCGGCGACGTAGGCGTGGCGGCTGAGGCGTGCGAGCTCCTGCGAGATGCGCTCGGGCGGCAGGACCTGGTCCACGCAATCCGCCGCGACGACGCTGCGCGGCATGCCGTCGTACGCGGCCGAGGCCGGGTCCTGGGCGAAGACGATGCCGCCTTCCGCCTTGATCGCCTTCGCTCCGAGCGTCCCGTCCGAGCCCGTCCCGGAGAGGATCACGCCGATCGCCCTGCTGCCCTGGGCCTCGGCCAACGTGCGCAGGAAGGCGTCGATCGGCAGGTGGCGGCCGCCCGTGGTGACGCGCGGGATCAGCTTCAGCACGCCCCCTTCGAGGGCGACGTCGCTCTGCCCCGGGGTGACGTAGACGTGGTTGGGCTCGACTGCCGCGTCCTGCTTGAGCTCGGCGACCGGCATCCGGCTGCCCTTGGCCAGCAACTCGGCCAGGATGCTCTCGTGGTGGGGGTCCAGGTGCTGCACGAGCACGTAGGCCATGCCCGTGTCGTCCGGCAACGCTCCCAGCAGCAGCTTGAACGCGTCCAGTCCGCCGGCAGAGGCCCCCACGCCGACGATCGCGAAGGCGCTCTCGGGCAAACGGGGCCGAAGCTCCTCCGGTTCGCCAGCCAGCGGTTCGGGCGCGGCAGGCCGAGCGGTCTTCGCTCCCGCTCGCAACGGACGACGGGCTGTCGGCTTCCGACGCACGGCCGCCAAGGGCGTGCCTCCCAAGGATGACGGTCAAGCATACGCGCGAACGCGGACGCCAGGTGCGGCCCTCACCGCGTCGCCTCGGTCGTGATGGAGACCTCGAAGCGGCGGTAGCCGGTGTAGCGCGCCTGGCCCTCGAGGCGGCCGACGCGCCGCAGGTCGTACAGCTCCGTCATCGTGTCGGGCACGAACGCGCCGAGCGCCCGCTCCTGGCGGTACTCGGTCGCGACCGTGCCGCGCTCCCACTCGGCGGGGTCGCGCTGCACCTTCTGCGTCTCGAGGTCGTACTCGATCTCGGTCCGCAGCACGGTACCGCGCGTCGCGTCGATCCAGAAGCGGCCGCTCGCGGGCACGTCCTCCCTGCCGTGGCCACGGACGAGTGTCGGCCGCGCGCGTTCCTCGAACGCCACCTCGGCCGCCTCGAAGCCGGCGATGCGCCGCGAGCCCTTGCGCTTGAACGACAGGCGCGACTGGTTCTCGGGCCGCAGGAACAGCAGGCCGAGCGTGGGGGCGTTCACGGTGCGGTACGCCCCGCTGAGGTTGTAGCGCGAGCCCTCCACGAGGATCGCCTCCGCCTGCTGCCAGGCCGAGGGCGACGGCTTGAAGAACAGCTTCTCGAGCCGTTGCTGGCGATCGCGCACCGGCTGGCCGTCCACTTCGTACACGTCGCGGAACGTCGACCACGACAACGCATCGGGCAGCCGGACGAAGACGAGGTCGGACCGCAGCGTGCGCGACACGCGCCCCTCGCCGCCCTTGGGGTTCTGCCCCCACTGGCGGTAGAACTCCTCAGCCACGAGGTTGCGGAACGTGTGCTCGTACTCGGTCACGTAGCGGCCGGCCCGCTCCAGGATGACGGCCAGGGGCGTCGTCGCGTCCTTGCGGTCCTCGAGTGCCGTCGGGGGAATCGGAGGCGCTGCGGGAGGCGCGGAAGCCACGACGGCCTCGGTAGGGGCCGGGGCCTTCGCCTCCGGCGGGCGCGGGGCGATCGTGAAGCCGGTGGCCTCGCTCGCCTCGCTCTCGCCGGCGCGCGCGCGCACCCACAGCTCGTAACGACCCGCCGCGAGCTGCGCCGTCGGCAGGCTGCCGATGTAGGTGATCCGACCGCGCGCATCCGGCTTCGGCAGCTCGGGCTTCGACTTCCCCACCACCTGACCATCGCGCCGGAACTCCAGCTCGACGACAGGGGCCGCGCTGCCAGGGCCCGCCTGCAGGCTCAGCAGCAGGGACACGACCGGCGTGCCCTCCGGGATCGAGCGCCCCGGCAGGGGTGTCGCGCGCTGCGGGCCCGCTCTCCGGGGGTCCGCGCCGGCCGGTGTCGCAGCGTCGACGGCGTCCGCGCGCACGAGCGCGACGCTGCCGAGGCTCAGGCCCAAGGTCGGCGCCGGGACCTCGAACGCCGTGCGACGCGCCCCGATCCGCCCGCTGCCCCGATCCTGCACCGCCGTCTCGAGCGTGTAGCGCCCCGCGCGCAGGCGAAGCGACTTCTTCACGACCGTCGTCCCTTGCCGCGCGGCCTCGATCTCGGCGATAGGCCCCTCGATCGGGCCGTCGTGGCTCAGGCGCGCCACCAGCTCGCCCTCCTCGTCGCGCACCTGGCCCAGGACGCTGACACGCGCCCGGTACACGGGATCGGCGGAGGCGAAATCGACGCCCGCCAGCGGCACCTCGACCCAGACGAGCGTCTCGACCACCTCGCCCGCGCTCGCGAAGCGCAACGTCGACGCGCGGTGCTCGAGCTCGCGCGGCAGCGGCTTCGCCGCCAGAGCCTCGGCCAGCGGCATCTCGTACGGCTGGATCACGAGCGAGCCGGCCGGCGAGGCGAAATACCCGCGCCGCGTCCGCACGACGACACCGGGACGCGAGACCTTCACGGAGATGTCGTGCCACCGGCCATCGGCCTTGCTGCTCGGCGGCACGTAGCCCACCTCGTAGTACGAGCGCAGGTCCGAGACCACCCGATCGAGACCTGGCCGCAGGTCGTTCGTCTCCGCCACGAGGAAGCCACCCGTGCTCTCGGCCAGGTCCTGCAGGACGCCCTGCCGGTTCAGGCGGAGGGCATCGCTTGCGATCTCGGACGGTTCGTCGCCCGCCGGCGCGCTGCCGGCCTGAGCGGCCAGGGCGGTCTCCCTTGCCAGATCGAGGGCGAGCTTGCTCTCGATCGAGGATGGGCGCACGCGCAGCCCTCGCGCGTCGAAGGCATAGACGGACACGTTGGCCCGATTCGCGGCGCCGACCGTGGTGCGGAAGGCGTCCTCGACCGCGGGCGGGACCATGAGTCCTTCGGAGAAGTAGAGCAGCGACTTGCGTCCCTGAACCGCGGAGAGGCCTTGGGCGATGGCGAGTAGAGGCTTCAGCGACCCAAGGCCCTGCGCCTCGCGCGTCACGAGGTCGTCGAAACGCAGCATCCGCGCGTCCGCGGCCAGGAAACGCGCGTCCGCGGCCGCCCCGCCCTGGCCTTGCGCCCCGGAGGCCCTGAGCGCGCGGAGCGCGACGGTGAGCGCTTCCTCCGTGGCGTTGTCGAACTCGGCGCTGCGCGCCGGATCACGCGCCTGATCGACGCCCGTCGTGGCCTTCCCGATCGCCGCGGGGAGCGACGCTCGGTCCTCCGTGAACGGCTGCAGGATGCGCAGGCCCTGCCCCACCTTGTAGACGGCGAAGACTGAGCCCTTCGGGAAGGACTTCTGCGCAAGCTGCAGGGCGGCCGCGCGGGCGTTCTTCGCCGCTTCGGCGCCGAGCTGGTCGAACACGAGCGCCACGACGCCGGTCAACGGCTCGCCGCCCGCCGCGGCGGACGACAGCGCCGGTGACGAGGCCGTCGGCGCGGGCGCGCCCCCGGCGGTCGGCGGTCGCGTACCCGGCTTCGCGGCCGGCTCGGCCACGACGAGCCGGAACGACGAGACGTCGCAGCGCTTGCCCTCGTCGCTGACCTGGATCTCGTCCGGGCGCAGGTCGGTCACCGGCGTCCCGTTCTTCGCGCGGACGACGACGTCGAGCCGCACGAGCTCGGCGCCGGACGCGAACTGCGTCGCGGCGGACGCCGGGGCCTGCGGCGGCGCGGTGTCGGAGAAGCCCGCTGCCGACGCACCCCACGCAGCGGTCAGGAGAAGGGCTGCAAGCCAGGAGTGCTTCACGGCTTCACCTCGCGACACCAAACCGAGTGGGATGCCGAGTCGACAGGAGGCATTTCGGGGACTGCCGAGAACCTTCGCAAGGAGAATATGCAAGGGTCGCGCCGAGTGCGAACGAGCGAGATGTCCCGTTCGGCTCGGCCGGTTGGGCCACACCGGGGCCCCCAGCGAGAGCCACGTGACACCTGCCGAGGGCGGCGTGACTGCTGGAGGATACAGCCGGCGCACGGCCGAGCGAAAGACGAGCATACTGCCCGCTGGAGACGCCATCGTGGATGCGCGTACGACCGGCCTCGGACGGGTGCTGCTGACGCTGTTCGTTGCCGCCGGCTGTGCGCTGCCGCTCGGCTACGCGGCCGGGCGCGCGGCCTTCGGCCGGGTCTTCTCGAGCTTCGACAACCACGACACCGCGGCGCCCCTGCTGCTCGCCGCCCCGGTCGCACTGGTCGTGTTCACGCTCGTCGCGGGCGCGGCCTGCGCGCTCGTCGCGGCGCTCGCCGCGCTCCTGCTCGGCCGCTCCCGCAAGCCGTCCGCCTGACGAGCGGGCCGGCCGGTCCGCCCGGGTTCACCCCTGCCCGGGGTCGGACCGTCGCGACGGGAAGTACTTCGGCATGCACTCGGGACACAGGCCGTGGCTGAACTCGGCCTGGGAGTGATCGCGCACGTACACCTCGATCGGGATCCAGCTCCCCTCGTCGTCGCGGATCCGCTTGCAGCTCGCGCACACCGCCAGGAGCCCGCGCAGCGTCTTGACCTCGGCGAGCGCCTGCTCGAGCTCTCCCACCCTCGACTCGAGGTCCGCGCGGGCGCCGACGAGCTGCGCCGTCACGCGCTCCGTCGTGAGCAGGATGAAGGTCACGGTGATCCCGAGGTGCAGGACCACCACCGCGGCGTAGAAGACGTACTGGGCCGGCGTTTCGACGAGGGCCGTGAATCCGGGACGCACCCAGGCGGCGCGCAGCGCGCTCGCCGTCGCGAGCAGTCCGAACTGGAGCACCAGCGCGTTGAACAGGAAGGACGGCTCCGTCCCCCAGTGCCGGCCGAGCAGCACGACGATGGCGACGAAGAACACCGTGCTCGCCGCCATCAGGACGACCGTCCGCACGGCGAAGTCGTCGCGCACGAAGAGAAACACCAGGCACACGACGAGGAGCAACGCGGACAGGGCGTACCCGGCCCGCGGCGGACGCGACAGGCCGACCAGCCGGCGAGCGCCGTCGAGGAACACGGGCAGCGCGGCCAGCAGCGCGACGTTCGTCCCGACGATCGAGACGGACGGCGTCACGAGGTCCCGCAGCCCCGAGAACAGGAAGGTCGCGGACACCAGGGCCGTGCCCGCCGTCCAGTGGACGAAGCCGGGGTGCCTCCGGTGCGCCCGGAGGGAGAGCAGCATGATCAGCGACAGGGCCAGGGAGACTGCGGCGCTGAAGAGCAGCAGCAGCCTCACCGGCGGGCCACCCTAGGCGAACCAGCCGGCGAGGGCGCTGGTGCTGCGGATGATCGTCTGGTCGCGGTCGGGGCCCGTCGAGACGACGCCGATCTCCGCGCCGACGAGCTCGGACAGCCGGGCGATGTAGAGGCGCGCGTTCTCCGGCAGCTGCTTCCACTCGCGCACGCCGACGGTCGGGGTCTTCCAGCCGGGCAGCGTCTCGTAGACGGGCTCGCAGGCCTCGAGCACGGAGCTGTCCGACGGCAGCTCGCGCAGCGTCTCGCCCTCGAAGCGGTAGCCGGTGCAGACCGGGATCGTCTCCTGCTCGTCGAGCACGTCGAGCTTCGTGATCGCCAGCGTGTCGAAGCCGTTCACGCGCACCGCGTAGCGAACGGCGACCGCGTCGAACCAGCCGCAGCGCCGCGGGCGGCCGGTGGTGGCGCCGTACTCGTGGCCGCGCTCGCGGATGGCCTCGGCCTCGGCGCCGTGGCTCTCGGTCGGGAACGGCCCGGTGCCGACGCGGGTGCAGTACGCCTTCGCCACGCCGAGGACGCCGTCGATGCGCGTCGGAGGCACGCCGCAGCCGGTCGCGGCGCCGCCCGCGATGGCCGCCGAGCAGGTGACGAACGGGTAGGTGCCGTGGTCGAGGTCCAGCAGCGTCGCCTGCGCGCCTTCGAACAGGACCGAGTAGCCCTGCGCCATCTGCTGGTGCAGCACGAGCGAGACGTCGACGATCTGCCGGCGGTGACGGTCGCCGAAGCCGGCCAGCTCGGCATAGAGCCCTTCCCAGTCGACGTCCGGGGTGCGGCCGGCACCGCGCAGCACCTCCTCGTAGTGCCGGCGGGCCTCGGCGAGCTTGTCCGGCAGCGTCAGCGGCCGCAGCAGGTCGCCGATCGTGATGCCCCGCCGCCCAGCCTTGTCCTCGTACGCGGGCCCGATCCCGCGCAGGGTCGTGCCGATCTTGCGCGCCCCGCGCTGCTCTTCGGAGAGAGCCTCGAGCCCGCGGTGGTGCGGCAGGATCAGGTGCGCGCGGTCGGAGAGCAGCAGGTTCGCCTGGTCGAGCTCGAGGCCCGCGCTCTCCAGTTCCCCAAGCTCGCGCTCGAAGGCGATCGGATCGACCACGACGCCGTTGCCGATCACGCACAGGATGCCGGGGTGCAGGATCCCGGAGGGGATCAGGTGCAGGACGAACTTCTTCCCGCCCACGATCACGGTGTGGCCGGCGTTGTGCCCGCCGTTGTAGCGCGCGACGACCTGCACCCGCGCCGTCAGCAGGTCGACGATCTTCCCTTTGCCTTCGTCGCCCCACTGGGCGCCGGCGATCACGATGTTGGGCATGTCAGGGGCCTGTCGGGGATGGTACGGACTTCAGTCGATGGCCGGCTTCGCCGCGGGCGCCGGCTCGTCGGTCGAGGACTCCGCCTCGAACGTGTAGCTGCACTGGCCCTCGAGCTCGCGCAGGTCGGCGGCGTGCAGCGGGTAGAGGCGGCACTGGGCGAAGCGCTTCTCGTAGATGCGGCAGGTGTACTGCCCGTCGGCATCGGTGCCGAGGAACGGGCACTTGAACAGGATCTTGCAGCAGGCGCCGCAGCGGTTGCAGTCGCCCTTCCGCTTCGCCAGCAGCGGCTCGGGGTCCTGTCGCAGCAGGCTCGCCTGGACGAAGCGCCGCGCCTTGCCGCGCAACTGCAACGTCCTCAGCGTCCAGTCGGCCACCTCTCACTCCCCCGCCCAGGACGACACGTGGGCCAAACGACGATTCTATCCGGCGCGCCCCGGGGCGGCAAGGCTCGGCGTGCTAGACTGCCCTCTCCACCCGGCTCCCGGATGCCTGCGCCCCCCACGGCCGACCCCATCACGCTCGACGGCAACAGCCTCGACCTCGGCTCGCTCGAGCAGGTCGCGCGCCGGGGGCGCCCCGTCGCGCTCGCCGCGGCCGCGCGGGAGGCGGTGTCCGCCGCGCGGCGCGTGGTCGACGAGGCCGTCGCGCGCGGGGCGGTGGTCTACGGCGTCACGACCGGCTTCGGCAACTTCGCCGACGTGCACATCCCGCTCGAGCGGCTGCGCGAGCTGCAGCTCAACCTGATCCGCTCGCACGCGGCCGGCGTGGGCGCGCCGCTCGGCGAGGCCGAGACGCGCGCCCTGCTCCTGCTGCGCGCGAACGTGCTCGCGCGCGGCTTCTCCGGGGTGCGGCCCGAGACGCTCGAGCTGCTGATCGAGCTGTTGAACCGGCGCGTCCACCCGGTCGTGCCGGCCCAGGGCTCGGTCGGCGCCAGCGGCGACCTCGCCCCGCTCGCGCACCTGGCGCTGCCGCTCGTCGGCGAGGGCGAGT
>JBGASI010000002.1:0-34544 GCA_044229815.1 Vicinamibacteria bacterium
CTCGACCCCGCGCGAGTCGCGCGCGGAGACGCGCCAGCGGTAGGTCCCGACCCCGGGCAGCTCGACGCACAGCGGCGACGCGGACGCCTCGCGGCCCAGCAGCACGGCCTCGCTCGCCAGCGCGAGCAGCTCCACGTGGTGCAGGACGCCCCGCGCCGCGGACCAGCGCAGCTCGAGCGACTGCCCCGGGCGGACGTAGACGGGATCGGCGCCGGGGCGCAGGCCCTTCGGGGGCTCGGGCAGCGGCGAGGGCGGCTCGGGCGGTCGCCCGTCGCTCACGAGCGTGCCCTCGCCGGCGCGGATCTCGACCGTTCGTCCGGCGGCGCGCACGCGAAAGGCGCCCTCGAGCACGCTGGCGGTGGTGCGTCCCGCCGAGCGGCGCAGCACCAGCCGGCCGCCCCCGCGCACCTCGCCCTCGCCCACCTGGATCTTCACGATGTCGCGGCCCGGTCCCGAGAACTCGGCGCGGCCCTGTTCGAGCACGGTGGAGAGCACCGCGGTCGGCGGGACCGTCAGCATCGTCGAGGAGCCGAGCGTCACCGCCATCCACGGGAACTCGACGCGCGCGACACCGGCCTCGGCCGTGCGCAGGGTGTCTCCCGTGCGCAGCTTGTCGCCCTCCGCCACCTTGACCCAGCGGGTCTTGTCGGGCGGCTCCGCGCGCAGCAGCTCGCGGTCGGCCCAGGAGATGTCGGCGATCGCGATGCCGGCCCGGCCGCGCCGCGGGGCGGCCGGCTGGGCGCTCGCGTCGGCGGCGAGCGCAGCGAGGAGGGCGAGGACGGCGGCGGGGCGGGCCATCCCGCCTTCAGGCCCCCCCGGGGCGGGACGGCCGCTCGGGGCCGCGCCGGCCGCCGTGCGAGTCCGACCTCGCCCCGGTGCGCTCGCGGTCGCGCTGCGGGTAGTAGTAGTACTGGTAGCCGCGCGTGTGCACGTCGACCACGTTGAGCACGGCGCCGAGCAGGTTCGGCGTCGCTTTGCGCAGGGCCACCACCGCGCGCTTGACCACCTTCTTGTCGACCTTGTTGTGCTGCACGACCAGCACCGTGTGGTCGGCGTGGCGCGCGAGCAGCAGCGCGTCGGTGACGGAGGCGAGCGGGGGCGAGTCGATCAGCACCCACTCGAAGTCGCGCCGCAGCGCCTCGAACAGCTCCCCCAGCTGCTTGCGCGCGAGCAGCGCCGGGGGGTTGGGCGGCAGCGGCCCCGCGGTGAGCGCGAAGAGGTTGGCGACGCTGGTCGGCCGCAGCAGCGAGGGCAGCGGGTCCTTGCGCACGAAGTAGTCGGTGAAGCCGGGCTCGCGGGCGAGCGACATGCGTTGGTGCAGCTGCGAGCGGCGCAGGTCGCAGTCCACGATCAGCGTCTTCTCGCCGGCGCCGGCCAGCAGCCGCGCCAGGTTCACGATCGTGGTGGTCTTGCCCTCCTGGGGCGCGGTGCCGGTGACGAGCACGACCTGCCCGCCCTCGTCGCGCCGCGCGAAGAGCAGCGCGGTGCGCAGGTTCTGGTAGGCCTCGGTCGCCAGCGTGTAGCTGCCCTCGTCGTAGCGGGGCACCGCCGCCAGCAGGTCGAGGTGCAGGTAGCGCTCGATCTCCTCGGCGTCGCGCACGGTGTTGGCGAGGTAATCGCGCACCAGCACCAGCCCGAGCCCGCCGAACAGGCCGATCAGCAGCCCGGCCAGCGCAATCCGCCGCTTCTGCGGTCGCACCGGGTCCTGCGGCGGGCCCGCGCGCTCGACGACCGACACGTTGTTGCTGCGGATCGAGGCCGCGATGTCGGTCTCGTTGAGCTTCTGCAGCAGCACCTCGTACAGGCTCTTGGCCGAGTCGGCCTCCTTGCGCCGCGCCTCGAGCTCGATCGACTTGCGGCTCTGGTTCGCGGCCTGGGCCTTCTGGGCGTCGATCGCCCCGCGCAGCTCGGCCTCGCGCTTGCGCAGCTGCGAGTACTCGGCGTCGAGGTTGTCGAGGATCTGCGCGGCGCGCGCCTGCTTCGCCTTCTTCAGCTGCTCGAGCTGCGCCTTGATCTTCTGGACCTCGGGGTGACCCTCCTTGAACTTCTCGCCGAGCTTGCCGAGGTCGACCGCGAGCGCGGCGATCTGGGTGTTGAAGGTGGCGACCACCGGGTCGGCCGCGACCTGGGGCAGGGCGTCGAGGCCCTCGTCGCGGCGGCGCATCTCGTTCGCCTGCTTGAGCGCCGCCTCGATCGCGATCCGGCGCGAGGTCGCCTGCACGAAGTCCTCGCTCAGCTTCGCGATCGAGGACGAGGCCGCCGAGACGCTGCCCTCGGGCACGAACAGGTCCTGGCTGCGGTAGCTCTCGAACAGCTTGTCCTGGGCCTCGCGCATGCCCTGCTGCGTGGCGACGAGCCGCTCCTGCAGCCACTCGTAGGCCTTGCGCGCCGACTCGACGCGGGAGGACAGCGACTGGTCGATGTAGACCTCCGCCAGGGAGTTGGCCCATAGCGCGGCCTCGCGCGGGTCGCGGTGCGTCACGGTGACGAGCACGAGCCGGCTCTCGGGCACGGGCTCGACGCCGACGTGGCCCATGAAGAGCAGCGCCGCGTCGGGCGAGGACTTGAAGGGCTCGCGGTCGGTGAGCTTCAGCTTCGCGACCACCTTCTCCCCGAGTCCCTTCGAGCGCAGCACCTTGAACTGGGTGTTGTAGAAGTCGGTGTTCTGCCAGTAGTTCCCCGCCCCGACCAGCGCGTCGGTGACGGTCAGGAACGTGGGCGTCGGCGGCTCGATCTGCAGCATCACCCCGGCGCGGTACTCGGGCGTCTGCACGAGCGCGACCACCAGCCCGAGCAGCAGGCCGACGAGGGCGCAGGCGGCAAGGAACGCGCGGTGCCGCCAGAGCAGGCCCGCGTAGTAGCGGACGTCGATGTCGCGCTCGCCCGGCGGCGGCGGCTCGGGGAAGGGCGTCGCGGGACGCGCGGGAAGCGGGTGGCCCACCTCAGAACACCCGTCGGCCGACGGAGACCACGTCGTTCGGCAGCAGGGGCACGTCCGGCTTCTTGCCGTTGCGGACGTTCTTGATGTCGACCTCGATCAGTGTCACCTTGCCCGCCTCGCTGCGGCGCACCTTGACGTTGTTGCTGCCGAAACGGGTGAGCCCGCCGGCGAGCGAGACGGCGCCGGTCACCGTCAGGTCGGCCTCGATCGCGTAGCGGCCGGGCCGGTTGACCTCGCCGTCCACCGTCACGAAGAACTTCGGCGAGGCGGTGATGATGTCGCCGTTCTTCAGCGGCAGCTCCAGGTTCACGCGGTCCTGCAGGCTGGGAGTGCCGGCGTTCGAGATGCGCACGGTCAGCGTGCGTGCCCCGCCCTCGAAGGTGCCGTCCGCGCGCGCGATCACCACCTCGCCCGAGGCGCTCGGCCGGAACCCCCCGGCCTCGATCAGCAGGTCGATCAGTCGTGTGTTCCCGCGCAGGGGCTTGCGGCCAGGCGCGTTCACCTCGCCCACCACCGACACGTGCTGGCTCTGATACTCGCGGACCTTCACCTCGACCAGCGGGTTGATCAGGTAGTCCTTGGCCAGCAGGTTCGTGATCTTGCGCTGCACCTCGGCCACCGTCAGCGCCGCGACCTGCAGCTCACCGAGCAGCGGCAGCACGATCGTGCCGTTGGTCTGCACCGTCGGGATGCGCGAGAGGTCCTCGTTGCCGTAGACGAGCACCTCGAGCACGTCGCCGGGGCCGACCTGGTAGTCGGAGGCGGCCGGCGGCGCCGGCGCCGGCGGGCGCGCGACCCCCGCGGGCGCCTGCAGCAGCAGGGCGAGGACGGCGGTGGCGATCACGAGCCGGTCCTCCCGGGGCCGAACAGGCCCACGCCGAGCTGCACGACGAAACCGCTCGTGGTCACGTCGTAGCCGGGCAGGTTGGAGTTGCGCCGCTCGCGCCGGTAGTCGGCGCGCACGAAGGCGCGCCAGCCGAGCTGCCGGCCGATGCCGATCGTCCAGCCGAGGATGTCGTCCCGGCGCGGCGCGCCGAGCCCGGCGGCGTCGTTCGGGTAGGCGTTGCGCAGGGCGCTGAGCGAGCCGCGCAGCGAGGTCTGGTACGGCCCGGCCAGCGTCAGCGACACGACCGCGGAGTTCGTCACGTAGTAGGCGTTCGTCTCGAAGGCCGAGGGCATCGCCGCGCGGTTGAGCTGCAGGTCGACGGAGCTCGAGTGGCCCAGCTCGCGCCGGAGCGTGCCGCCGAGCGTGAGTCCCTTGTAGGAAGCGCTGGCGGCGCTCGCCAGCGGGTTCCTCTGGCTGCGGTAGCCGGCCGAGAGCGACCCCGTCATCAGCGGCCCGAGCGGTCCCGTGAGCGTGAGGCCCACCTGGTGGGCGGAGGTCTGCACCAGGGCCCGGTCGGGAGACGGCGGGATGCGCTGGATGGAGTAGCTCACGACGGCCCTCAGATCGCCGCCCAGATCGTAGCCCAGGCCGGCGCGGGCCGTACGCGAGTCGTAGTCGAAGAAGCCCTGGCCCGCGGCCGCCCCGAAGCGGGTCCGGCCCCAGCCGGCCTCGGCCTCGGCGAAGAGACGGGGGCCGAGGTCGACGTTGGCGAGGGCGAGGAGCTCGTTGAAGTCGTACGGGGCGAGGTTGAAGAAGTACTCGCGCCCCGCGTCGACGACGCCCGTCTCGAGCGTCGCGTGCGTGAAACGGTCGCTCACGCGCAGGCGGACCCGGCTCCCGAGCGGCAGCTCGAGCCGCAGGCCGGCGAGGTGCGAGGTGTCGTTGACCGCTGCGATGTCGGAGAAGAAGCGCAGGCGCGGCTCGTAGTCGGCCGAGAGCTGGCCGCCGAGGAGCGGCGTCGAGGCCGTGAGGCCGGGCGCCAGCTGCAGGTAGCGCGTCGGGACGGGCGTCGGGGAGTCGAAGGCCGCGACGTCGGCGTCGACCCAGCTCGCGCTGAGGTAGGGCCGCAGCGCCACGGGGCCGAGGGCGATCCCCTCCACGGGCTCGCCGGGTCCGGGCGACGGCTCGGTGTCGACGGGCGCGGCCGGGACCGCGGTGGTCGGGAACAGCCGCGCGTAGAGCTCCTCGCTGACCGGGCCGCGCAGCTCGGGCGCGGGCTGCTCGCCGAAGACGACGGTCAGCATTCCCGGCTCCTGGCTCGCCTCGAAGGGGACCTCGGCGGCCACCCTGATGCGCACCACCGTGCGCCCCGGCTCGCGCTCGATCGTGAGGGCCTCGAGCGGCTTCTCGAGCGCCGGCACGCGCAGCTCCGCCGGCGCCGGGGCCGGCACGCGCAGCACGACCACCTCGCCCTCGCGCACGACCTCAGCGGACGGCATGTCGTCGGAGCCCAGCAGCCGCACCGCCGTGCGCAGGTCGAGGCTCGTCACGCGCACGGCGCGCACCTCCGGCGTCGAGGCCGCCGCCAGGCCCGCGAGCGCCGCCAGGGCGAGCCTCACGGGGCTTCCCGTGCATCCGGCGCCCGGCGCTCGTAGAAGAGCAGGACCAGCACCACGGCCACCACCGCCAGCGCCTGGAGCAGGATGATCAGCGAGGGCACGAGGCGCGCGTGCGGCAGGCCGACCGCGCCGAGCCCGATGCCGAGCGCGATCAGGTAGATCGTGCCCACCGCGAGCGGCCGGCTCATGCCGAGCGAGACGAGGCGGTGCGAGAGGTGGCGCGAGTCGCCGACGTAGATCGGCCGGCCCTCGCGCAGCCGGATCACCACCACCGTGGCGGTGTCGAGGATGGGCAGCGCGAGCACCAGCACCGGCATCAGCACCGGGAAGTAGGTGCTCGAGGCGTGCGAGACGAAGCGCTCCAGCAGCGTGAGCGAGGCGAGCGTGAAGCCGATGAACAGGCTGCCGCAGTCGCCGAGGAAGATCGAGGCGGGGTGCCAGTTGTAGACGAGAAAGCCGAGCAGGCTCCCCATCAGCGCCACCAGCAGCAGGCTGACGAAGAACTCGCCGAGCAGCCAGGCGTTGAGCAGCAGCACCAGGCAGGCGATGAAGGCGACGCCGGCGCTGAGCCCGTCCATGTTGTCGAGGAGGTTGAAGGCGTTCGTGATCCCGACCACCCAGACGAGCGTCAGCGCGACGTTGAGCACGTCGAAGTAGAGGATGTCGGTCTTGATCCCGGCCGCGACCAGGGCGAGGGCCGCGAGCACCTGGCCCGCGAGCTTGGCGCCGGGGCCGAAGCGGTTGCCGAGCACGTCGTCGAGCAGGCCGACCACGAAGGCGAGGCTGCCGCCGATCAGCAGGGCGACGAGCTTCGACTCGACACGGTAGGCGTCCTGCAGCAGGGCGATCGGGGCCGCGAAGGTGCGGGCGACGAGCGGCAGCTGTGCGAGCAGCGGGACGCCCCGGTAGCCGGCCAGCACCACCGCGGTGAACGAGGCCCAGACCGCGATGCCGCCGATGCGCGGCGTGGGGGTCGCGTGGACCTTGCGCGTGCCGGGGGCGTCGAGGATCCCGAAGCGGCGCGCGAGCCACCCCGCCGCCGGGACGAGCAGCGCGGAGAGGGCGAACGCCAGGACCAGGACGCCGATCGGGACGAGGGCGGTGGTCACGGGGGGATCAGGCCGCCTTGCGCAGCCGCGCGGCACGCGCCGCGCGCAGCTCGCGGTAGAGGGCGTCGACGTCGTGGACCAGCCGGTCCGACGAGTGGCGCCGCAGGACGTGCTCCCGACCAGCCAGCGCGCGACGGCGCGCGGCCTCGGACTGTTCGATCGTCTCCAGGATCGCGCGCGCGAGGGTCTCGGGCTCGCCGGGCGGAACGAGGCGCCCGCGCTCGTCCTCGCCGACGAGGTCCGGCGTCCCGCCGACGCGGGTCGCCACGACCGGCCGGGCGGCGGCCATCGCCTCGATCAGCGCCACCGGCGTGCCCTCGTTGCGCGAGGCGTTCACGACCACGTCGAGGTCGCCGTAGACCGGCGCGAGATCCTCCCGCCAGCCGAGGAAGCTCAGGGCCGCGCCGAGGCCGAGCTGGCGCGCCTGCCGTTCGAGCGGCGCCCGCTGCTCGCCGTCGCCGACCAGGGCGAAGCGCGCGTCGGGCCGCGCCTCGCTCACGCGGCGCGCGGCGAGCAGGAACGTGGGGACGTCCTTGATCGGCACCAGCCGTCCGACCATGCCGACGAGCGGCGCGTCGGGCGCGATCCCGCACTCCGCGCGCAGGACTCCCCGCGGCAGCTCGACGGCGAGGTGGCCGAGCTCGAGCCCGAGCGGGACGACGCGGATCCGCTCGGCCGGCGCCACGCCGAGCTCGACGAGGTCCCGCTTCACCGCGTCCGAGACCGCCACGAGCGAGTCCGCCAGGCGCGCGAGGCGTGCCTCGAGGCGGCGGAAGAGCGCCGTCTTCGCGGGCGAGAAGTAGCCGCGCAGCACGTGGCCGTGGAAAGTATGGACGACGGTCGGCACGCCGGCCGCGCGCGCGGCCAGGCGGCCGAGCAGCCCCGCCTTGGCCGTGTGGGTGTGGACGATCTGCGGCCGCCAGGCGCGCAGCAGGCGCGTGAGCCCGAGGAGGGCGCGCGCGTCGCGCAGCGGCGCGATCTCGCGCCCGAGCCCGCCCATGGCCTCGCAGGTGACGTCCTTGCGGGCCGCGAGCGGGAGCATGTTGCCCTCGCGCGCCGACTCGGTCCCGACGATGAGCCGGGTCTCGTAGCCGAGCGGCCGCAGCCCCGCGCTGAGGAGGATCACGTGCACCGAGGGACCGCCGACGTTCAGCCGCGAGAAGACACGGGCGACACGCACCGGTGCCTGCGCCTCACGCACCCCCATCGCACCCTCGGCGTCGGACGCCTGGCTCATTCCCTCTCCGGAGACACCCCGACCAATCGCGGGAGGGTAGCATCCGACTCGAGGTGCGTCAATCTAAGTTGTGAGTTTTGTTACAGATTCGGGTCATTGGCGCGTCCTTGCACCAGACCCGCGCCCGGTGCGCGGGCCGGATGGCGGACCGCTTAGGCCCAACCGCGCAGGACGTAGTAGACGAGCTTCAAGTACTCGCCGACGACGGTGCGGCGGCCACGAGCCGTCTTCCACCAGCCCTCTGCCTTCCAGGCCGACGGCTCCGCCGGCTGGCTCAGGATCTCGATCCCGTGCAGGGAGTGGCGCGCCGCCCAGGCCGCGCGCCGCTGGTGGTACGGCGAGGTGACGACGATCGCGCGGCGCACGCCCTCCTGCTCGAGGATCGTCCTCACGGCCTCGAGCGACTCGTGCGTGCTGTGCGAGACCTGCTCCAGGCGGATCCGCGCCGCGGGCACGCCCGCCCGCAGCGCGACGTCTCTCAGGCTCTGCGCGCTGTCGCCCGGCCCGGGCTCGCCTCCGGTCAGCACCAGCAGGCGAGCCTGGCCGTCGAGCACCAGCCGGGCGCCCGTCTTCGTCCGCTCGTAGTCGGGATCGCCGGCCAGCACGATGACGGCGTCGGCTCGCCGCGGCGGGTCCCGCGTCACGAGCCAGCGCGCGGGCGCGTCGGTGAAGACCGCGGCGAGCGCGAGGAGAAGCGCGGCGGCGGCGGCGGCGCGCCTCAGGCGCCCCACGCCCGCTCCTGGCGCAGCCAGCTCTCGAGCGTCAGCAGCAGCCAGATCTGGGCGCTGAGATCGGCCGCCGCGTCGCCGTGCCGGCGCAGCAGCGCGGCGACCGGCTCCGGCCGGAGGTACTCGTAGAGGGGGCTCGCCTCGTCGAGCAGCCGCTCGCGCACGAAACCCTCGAGGTCGCTGCGGAACCAGGCGGCGAGCGGCGCGCCGAAGCCCATCTTGCCCCGGGCCATGATCGAGTCCGGCAGGATCCCCCGCATCGCGCGGCGCAACAGCAGCTTCCCCTTGCCAAGCCTCATCCGCTGGCTGTCGGGCAGCGACGCGCCGAACTCGACGACGGCGGTGTCGAGGAAGGGCGAGCGCGCCTCGAGGCCGTGGGCCATCGAGGTGCGGTCCATCTTCACGAGCAGGTCGTCGACGAGGTAGGTCTCGAAGTTCAACTGCAGCAGGCGCGCGAGCGTGCTGCCCTGGCCCGCGGCGTAGCCGGCTTCGAAGCTCGCGAGCAGCCGCGCGCGGTCGAGGTGCGGGCCGAGCTCCGGCCGCAGCAGCGCCGCCAGGCCGTCCGTGAAGTACGCGTTCCAGCGCAGGTAGCGCTCGAGCAGGGGCAGGCTCCCCGCCTCCGCGAAGCGCTTCGCGAAGCGCAGCGGGCGCTTGCGGTCCTTCGGCTCGGGCAGCAGGTCCAGCACACCGTGAGCCACCCGGAACGCGGCGCGCGGGACGCGCTCGGAGAGCGCACCGCCGTAGAGGCGCAGGTAGCCGGCGAACACCTCGTCGCCACCGTCGCCGTTGAGGGCGACCGTGACCCGCTGCCGGGTCAGCTCGGAGAGCAGGTACGTCGGCACCGCGGACGAGTCGCCGAAGGGCCCGTCGTGGTGCCAGACCAGGCGGTCGACCAGGTCGAGGGCCTTCGGTTCCACGACGAACTCGGTGTGCTCGGTCGCGAAGCGCTCCGCCACCACGCGGGCGTGGGCCCGCTCGTCGTACTGCGTGTGGCCGGCGAAGCCGATCGTGAACGTCTTCACGCGGCTGCCGGCGGCCTGCGCCATGAAGGCGACGACGGTCGACGAGTCGAGCCCGCCCGAGAGAAACGCGCCGAGCGGCACGTCGGCGACCAGGCGCCGCCCGACGGCCTGCTTGAGCAGCGTGCGGAAGCGCTCCTCGGCGCGAGCTTCGTCGAAGGGGGCTTCGGCCGGGCGGCGCTCCGAGCGAAAGGCCGCGCGCCAGTAGCGGCGCGGCTCGCTCGTCCCCTGCTCGGTGGCGACCAGCTGGTGCGCCGGCGGCAGCGCTTGAATCCCACGGTAGACGGTGCCGGGCGTCGGCACGTAGCCGTAGGTGAGGAGGAGCGGCAGCGCCGCCGGGTCCCTCTCGTGCGGGACCTCCGGGTGCGCGAGGAGCGCCTTCGCCTCCGAGGCGAAGGCAAAGAGCCCGGGCCCGTCGTGGTAGAAGAGCGGCTTCTTCCCCACCCGATCGCGCGCCAGCAGCAGTCGCCGCTGCCGCGCGTCCCACAGCGCGAAGGCGAACATCCCGTCGAGCGCCGCGACGGCCTCGTCGCCGCGCTCCTCGTAGAGGTGCAGGATCACCTCGCCGTCGCTGCGACTGCGAAAGGCGTGGCGGGGCTCGAGCATCTTGCGCAGCTCGCGGAAGTTGTAGATCTCGCCGTTGAAGGTGAGCCAGAGCGAGCCGTCCTCGTTCGTCATCGGCTCGCTCGCCGCATCGGAGAGGTCGATGATCGACAGCCGACGGTGGCCGAGCGCGACGGGACCGTCCAGGTGCAGCCCCTCGCCGTCGGGACCGCGGTGCGCGAGGCGGCCGGCCATCGCGCTCGCGCGCTCCCGCCCGGCCGGCCCGCGTCGCGAGAGATAGCCGCAGATCCCGCACATGGTGGCGAAGAGGATAGCAGCGGCCGCCCTCGCTTCGCCCTTGGCGGCGCGGCGGGTCGGGCGTACGCTCCGGACGATGACGGACGCCGCGCCCCACGACGCGCCACAGGGCTCCCGGGCCGCCCTCGTCGTGCTCGTCGCGCTCGTCGCGCTGTCGCCCTGGCCGTTCGGCAGCGTGCACCTGCGCACGACGCAGACGATCGCCCTCGTCTCGCTGGTGACGGCGCTCGGCGCCTTCGCGTGGGATGGCTGGCGCGGTCAGCTGCAGCTGCCTTCGCGCGCAATCCTCTGGCCGCTCGCCGGGCTGTGGGCGCTGGCCGTTCTCCAACTCGTCCCGCTGCCCGTGGCCCTGCACCGCTGGATCGCGCCGGGCTCCGCGTTCGTCTGGCACCCCGACGTCCCCGCCGCCGCCGCGGTGCTCGGCCCCGGCCCACACCCGATCTCGATCTTCCCGGACGCGACGCGACGCTGGCTCGCGTTCGCCACCGGCGTCTCCTCGCTCGCCCTGGCCGCGGCGCCGGCGCTGCGCGCCCGGCGACAACTGCTGCGCGCGTCGACCGCCGTGGTCAGCGGTGGGGTCGCGGTGGCGCTGTGCGGGCTGGTGGGACGCCTCGCCTTCGGCAACGAGCTCTACGGCATCTGGTCGGTGCCGACCGTAGCGCCCTTCGGCCCCTTCGTCAGCAAGAACCACTTCGCCGGCTACGTGGAACTGGCGGCGCTGCTCGCGGTGGGACTCGCCTCGGGCCTCGCCGACGAGGCGCGTCGAGGCGACGGCTGGCTGAGCTGGATCGACAGCCACCGTGCGAAGTGGGTGGTGCTTGCCTGGGGCGCGGCGATGGTGCTCATCCTCGCGGTGCCGGCGTCGCTCTCGCGAGGCGGCGTCGTCAGCCTTGCGGCCGGCCTGCTGGCGTTCGTCGCGCTGCGGCCGAGGACCCGCCGGCACTCGCGGGCGTCGCTGCGTGGGCTGGCCGGTGCCCTCGCCGCGGCGGTTGTTCTCGCTCTTGGTCTGGCGACGGTCCTCCCGACCGAGGCCCGCGACCGGGTCCTGAGCCTGGCCGGCATCTCGACCGAGCATTCGGGATCCTATCGGCTCGGCGTCTGGCGCGACACGCTGCGCCTGATTGCCTCGAGTCCGCTCGTCGGCTCGGGCTTCGGCGCGTACGCCGACGCGTTGCCGCGGTTCAAGACGGCGGCCGGCAACCTCCTGGTCGAGCACGCCGAGAGCGACTGGCTCGAGTTGGCGGCCGAGGGAGGCTTGCTGGGCCTCGTGCTCGTGGGGGCGGCAGTGGTCGTCGGCCTCGCCTCGCTGCGGCGGCGGCGCCCGGATGCGCCGCGACTCGCGCGCACCCTCGGCGCCGCGGCGATCGCGGGCCTCGTGACCGTGTTCGTCCACAGCGCGTTCGACTTCAACCTGCGCATCCCCTCGAACGCACTGCTCGGCGCCGCACTGGTGTCGTTGCTCGCGGCCTCGGCGGAGATCAGCCCTCCCGCGGGCCAGCTGCCGCTGCTTCCGCGAGTCCTGCTCGGTGCGACGCTGGCCGGCAGCCTTGCGCTCGGAGCGGGTACGGCGTGGGTCGAGGCTCGCGGCGCGCCTGCGGCGATGGTGGCGCGCGTCGGGTCCGCGGCGGGGCCCGAGTTGCGCCGTGTGGAGGCGGAGGCACGCGTTACAGCCGACCTGAGACGACGACCCGCGAGCGCGACACGGTGGATCGTCCTCGGCTGGCTACGCACAGGCGCGAGCGACCGCTCGGGATCGACCCTGTCGGCGTGGGGCCTGGGCCTCTCGCCGCAGGACGAGGCCCTTCGCCAGGCGACCCGCGAAGGAGCGGGTCGCTGAAGGAGGTCGCGGTTCAGGGACCTTCAGCGCCCGCGGGCCGGCGCTTGAGCTCGAGGCCGACGCCCATGAAGACGAAGAAGAACATCGAGATCTGCGTGCGCTGGCGATAGGCCGTGCCGACGTTGCTCTGGAAGACCGCGTAGGCGACCGTCAGGACGGCCGCGAAGGCGAGGATGGGCAGAACGTCGCGGAGCCGGTGCCTGACGGAGTAGCGCAGCCCGCGGAAGAGCGAGGGCAGAAGCGAGTACCACACCAGCATCTCGGGCAGGGTCAGCAACTGCCGCAACCCTGTGATCGCCCAGGGGAAGGGCGAGAAGAGGAGATAGGTCAACCCGATGGGGATGGCGGCGATCGCTCCGACCGGGGTGGAAACGTCGAAATCGGCGCCGAAGTTCGAGGCGCCCAGAGTGGTCTGCCCCAGGCGAGCGGTCTGCAGGTTTTCGAGGCTCAGGTAGGACGTCTGCTGCTTCAGGGTCTCCTGGCGGATACCGAAGACCAGAGCGGACACGAGGATCGTGCCGAGCAGGAGCTGGGACAGGAGGCCCGAGAGCAGGCCCTTCCTCTGCGAAACGAGGAACGTGCCGAGCGTCGCAAAGGCCACCATGTAGAACACGTAGAACCGCAGCGTGATGAGGGAGAGGGTCGAGAGAACGAACAGGGCGAGCGGCCCCAGCGATATCTCCTCGCGCAAGCGGAGCACGGCGTACATGGACACGGCGATGCAGAGCAGGATCGACGGGTCCTTGTACATGGCACAGGACCAGAAGATCATCTGCGGGAAGAAGGCCATGCACAGCGCCGCCCGGCGGGCGACACCGCTATCGAAAAGCCGGCGGGCGATCGCGTAGATGACGATGACGGAAAGCGCGCCGATCGTCGCGTTGACCAGCTGGACGAGCAGGCGGTTCCGGCCAAAGAGGAAGTAGACGGCCGCCACGAGGTGCACGAAGCCGTAACCGCTCACCGCGGTGACGGGATAGGGGTTCACGACGAGGTCCCCGCTCCAGGTCAGCGCCAGGTAGTAGCCGGCGTCGTCGTAGGTGCTCGAGTCGCCCCAGAAATAGCTGGCGACCTGCAGGTTGCCGGCGTAGACGTTGAGCAGGATCGCGCCGAGCGAGCGCAGGAGCAGGCTCTGGACGTAGGTCCTGGAGAGAAAGCGCGCCTCCGGGTCCGGCAGCTTGGTTCGGATCCGGATCGTGACCACGAGGTTGATCACGAGGACGACGAGGACGGCCAGGACGCTGTCGATGAAATCGGTCACCGCAGGTCGCTCGCCGCAGATCGCATCGGAGGGCGGGAGTCTAGCACGACCGCTCGCTCAGCCCGTGGCGGCGTGGAAGATCGAGGCGACGCGGGGGGCCTGCGTCTGCGCCGAGTAGCGGGCCTCGACCGTCGCCCGGCCTGCCGCCCCGAGGCGTGATGCGAGCGCGGTGTCGGCGAGCAGTCGCGCCAGCTCCGCCTCCCAGTCCGACTCGCTCGTCACGAGCAGCCCGTTTCGCTCGTGCTCGATGATCTTCGTGTTCGCCCCGACGGGGCTCGCGACCGCGGGGATGCCCAGCGCCATGTACTGCAGCAGCTTCAGGCCGCACTTGCCCCGCTCCCACTCGGCATCCGGCAGCGGCATGATGCCGATGTCGAGGTCCGACAGGTCCTCGACTTCGCTTTCGGCGCGCCAGGGTCGCTGTTCCACCTCGACCCCCTCGGCCCCGAAGCCGGAGCCGCCGATCACGACGAAGCGGAAATCGTAACGGCGCCGCAGCCGTTCCACGGCCGGCTTGACGATGCGCAGGTACTGCACGGTGCTGAAGCTGCCGGTCCAGCCGATCACGGGACGGGACCCGGGCCGCCGAGGCCGCAGGCGGTACTTGTCCGTGTCGATCGTGGTCGGCACGACGGAGACGCCCGTGTTGAAACGCCGGGCGTATTGCTCGAGGTAATGGTTTCCCGCCATGACGTGGCGGGAGAGACGGCACAGGGTAGCCGTCTTGCCGGGGAAACGCAGGTACGACAGGACCGAGTTGGACGGGCTGACGTAGCGCACCCAGACGGCGTCGTCGAAGTCGAAGACGACGGGCACACCCCGCCGGGCGGCGATCCGCTCGGCGAGCGCGGGTCCCAGCAGCGCACCCTCGCGGAAGACGTAGAGCAGGTCGAACTCCCCGACACGTCGGGACTCGCGCAGGCGCCCGGCGACGGCGCGCAGCACGCCCAGCGTCTTGCTCACGACGTGGCCGCGGCGCGGGAGCAGGGCGCACAACTCGGGAGAGGCGAACGGCGAGTAGACGATCTCGATCGCGTGGGGCTTGAGGTGCGGCTCCCACTGCTCGATCCGGAACCTCTGCCCCGGTGAGGTGTTCGTCGGCTGCGGCACCCACGCCAGAACCCTCACCGCACGAGGCCCCGCTCGCGCAGCTCGGCAAGGCTGCGCTCCACGTTGTCGGGCGGCTGCTCGCTGCGGCACCACTCGATCAGCTCGGGGATGCCCTGCTCGAGGGTGTGGCTCGCCTCGAAGCCGAGGACTTCCCGGGCTCGCGTGGGGTCCGCGAAGCAGTGCCGCACGTCGCCCGCCCGGAAGCGACCCAGCAACTGCGGCTCGATCGGCACCCCGAGTTGGCCGGCGAGCGCCCGCGCCACGTCCGCGATCGTCTGGCGGCGGCCGCTGCCGACGTTGAGCACGTGCGCGCCCGGCGTCTCGGCTTCCACCGCGAGCCGCAGCGCCCGCGCGACGTCCCGCACGTCCACGAAGTCGCGGCTCTGCAGTCCGTCCTCGAAGACCAGGGGTGGACGGCCGTTGAGCATCCGCGAGAGGAAGATCGCCGCGACACCGGTGTAGGGGTTGCCGAGGCTCTGCCGCGGACCGAACACGTTGAAGAAGCGCAGCGCGAACGTGGGGATCCCGTAGGCGCGCCCGAACGAGACACAGAGTTCCTCCTGGTGCGCCTTGGTGGCGGCGTACACGGAGGCGATCTGCGCCGGCTTGGTCTCGGGGGTCGGCCGGGGTTCCATGTCGGTCCCGCAGCGCGCGCACGGCAGCTCCCAGCGGCCGGCGAGGAGGCGGCTCTCGTCGCGCCCGCTCGGGCTCTCGGAGCCGCAGGCCGGGCAGCGGTAGGCCCCCTCGCCGTAGAGGCTCATCGAGGACGCCACGACGAGCTTGCGGATACGAGCGCGCGCGGCCACCACGAGGTCGAGCACGACGCCGGTGCCACAGGCGTTCGTGTGGACGTAGTGCAGGGGCTGGTACATGGACTGGCCCACGCCGACGGCCGCCGCCAGGTGCACGACCGCCTCGACCCCGTCCATGGCGTCTTCCACGGCGGGCCGGTGCGTGACGTCGGCCCGGACGAAGCGCACGGCGTTCGCGCGCAGGTGGCGGGCCAGGTTGCGCGGCTCGCGCGCGTCCGGACCGTGGACCTGGGGATCCAGGTTGTCGAGGACCGTCACCGTCGCACCGCGCTCGACCAGCTGGTCGACCAGGTGCGACCCGATGAAGCCGGCTCCGCCTGTCACGAGGACTTTCACGAGATCACGCTCCTGTCGGGTCGCCCAGCAGGCGCCGATAGATGTCGAGGTAGCGCGGCAGCACGACCTCCCGCAGCCCGACCGTGTCGCGCGCGGTGTCACGGCAGCGTCGAGGGAGGTCGGTGTCGCGCAGCAGCCGCTCGAGGTCGAGCGCGGCCTCGTGCAGCGGCTCGGCGGCGAGACCCGCCACGACGACGCCGACGCGGCGCGCCTCGACGAGCGCGCTGTAGTCGCCCACGCCCGCCGTGGTGACGATCGGCAGGCCGCTGGCCAGGTACTCGCCGTTCTTGATCGGCGAGCAGGCCGCCTGGGACGGCGCGTCGATGCGGAACGACAGCCCGGCATCCGCCGCCGAGAGGTAGCGCGGCATTTCCTCGGGAGCCGCCTGTCGTACCACACAGGGAAGACCGCGGGCGGCTGCGGGCACGAGGAATGCGCCCGGGTCCTCGTTCGTCAGCACCAGGAGGCTTGCTCCCCCCACGACGCGATTGAAAGCCGCGGCGAAGTCCAGCATCGGCTCCGTGAGGTACCAGCCCCCGGTCTTGCCGGCGTAGACGAGCACGCGGCCGGTCAGGCCGAGTTCGCCGCGCAGGCGGCCCGGCTCGCCGCCCGGCGCGAAGCGCTCGAGGTCCACACCGCACGGCAGGACGTCGACTGGCGATCGCGCCTCGGGCACGACCTCCCGCCGTCGTCGCTCGGTCAGCACGGCGACCGCGTCCGCGTCACGCAGGCAGCGCCGCTCGGACCGACGCGTGATCGAGTGCAGCGGCGACCCCGCGCGCCACAGACGCGCGTCGACGTATTCCTGGGAGAGCGGGCCGTCGGCGTCGTTGAAGAAGCGGGCACGCGAGAGGCGCGCGGCCAGCCGGGCGATGGCGCAAGGCACGGTTCCCCGGCCGTGGAACAGCCGCACGCCCCGGGTGAGCGAGAGCCGGAGGGTCACCGCCAGGCCAAGCAGGACGTCGAGGAGGGTCGAGAGACCCCGCGGTCGCTTGTGGTAGACGAGCGGCTGCCACTCGATTCCTTCGCCTGCGAGTCCCTGGCGAAGGGCCAACTCGGCGGACCGCGCCAGGCGCCAGGGCGGCTGCTCGAAGGTCAGGATGGCCATCCTGCGTCCGGAGCGGGCCAGGGCCCGGACGACCGGGAGGCTCTGGCTCTGGAACAGCGGATCCCGCAGGCTCCAATAGGCTATGTAGACGCCGTCGAGCATTCGGCTCCGCAGGATTCCCCAGTAGAATCGCCCCAGGGCATGGGCTGGCTGAAGACCCCCGTCATCATACGACGACGCGACGGCGTGCGAGCGCTGAACCCGCGTCAGATCTGGGAGTACCGCGACCTGCTCTGGCTGCTGGGGACGCGCGAGCTCAAGCTGCGCTACCGGCAGACGGCGCTCGGGGTGGCCTGGGTGGTGTTCCAGCCCCTGCTCGGCGCGGCCGTGATCGCGTTCGTGTTCGGGCGGGTGGCCGGGCTGCAGACGGACGGCGTGCCGTACATCGTGATCGCGTTCACCGGGCTGATCGGCTGGTCGGCGTTCAACCTGACCGTGACCAGAGCGACGACGTGCCTCGTCAACCAGCCCCAGCTGATCACGAAGGTGTCCTTCCCGCGACTGGTGGTGCCCCTGTCCGCGGCGGTGCCCGCGGCCGTGGACTTCGGGGTGTCGCTGTGCGTGCTGGTGCCGCTGCTCTATGCGCTGGGCCTGCACACGAATGCCGGTCTGGCACTCGTTCCGGTCTGGCTCGGCGGCATCCTCGCGCTTGCGTTGGGCTTGGGGTTCTTCCTCTCCAGCCTCGCCGTCTCCTATCGGGACGTTCAGCACCTGCTCCCCTTCGCACTGCAGATCCTGCTGTTCGCCAGCCCCGTGGCCTATGCGACCGACGCCGTGCCCGCCTCCGTGCGCCCCCTGTACCGGCTGAATCCGCTGACGGTGATGATCGACGGCCTGCGCTCTGCCAGCCTGGGGCGCGAGACCGTCCTCGATCGTGAGCTGCTGACGGCCGTCGTCCTGATCGTCGCCTTGTTCCTGGGTGGTTGGCTGTTCTTCGTCAGGGCGGAGCGCCGGTTTGCCGACGTCATCTGAGGGCCCGGCCATCGCCGTTTCGGGCGTGTCGAAGGCCTACCAGATCGCGCACCAGGCCGTGCGCGCGACGACCCTGGGTGAGAGGCTGGTGGAGGCCTTCAAGCGCGGACGCGGCAGCGGCGGGGAGACGTTCTGGGCGCTGTCGGACATCTCCTTCGAGCTCGCCAGGGGCGAGGTCCTCGGCGTGATCGGCCCCAACGGCGCCGGCAAGAGCACGCTGCTCAAGGTGCTCAGCGGCATCGCCGAGCCGACCTCGGGCGAGGCGCGCGTGTGGGGGCGCGTGGGCAGCCTCCTCGAGGTGGGCACCGGGTTCCACCCGGAGCTCACGGGTCGCGAGAACGTCTACTTGAACGGCTGCATCCTCGGGATGAAGAAGGCCGAGGTGGAGCGCCGCTTCGACGAGATCGTCGCCTTCTCGGGAGTCGAGCGCTTCCTCGACACCCCGGTCAAGCGGTACTCGTCCGGCATGTTCGTGAGGCTGGCCTTCGCCGTGGCAGCGCACCTCGACTCGGAGATCCTCATCGTCGACGAGGTGCTGGCCGTGGGGGATGCGGAGTTCCAGGCGCGCTGCCTGGGCAAGATGCGCGAGGTCACCGGCCGCGGTGGACGCACGGTGCTCTTCGTGAGCCACAACCTCCAGGCCGTGCGGGCCCTGTGCGATCGAGCGATCGTGCTCAAGGGTGGGCGCCTCGTGGCCGAGGGCGACGTGGAGGCCTGCGTGCAGGCCTACTTCGGCTCGTTTGCTGGCACCCCGGGCGATGGCAGCGTTCATCTGACGCGCCCGGCGAGAGCGGGACTCTGGATGACCGGCGCACACCTCCAGGCCGACGGGGCGTCCACGAACGTGGTTCCGATGGGGAGCAGCCTCTCGCTGAGCGTCCACTTCAGCAGCGAAGTACCCGTGGCAGCGCCTCGCCTGGGCCTCGCGCTCAACGCGACCAACGGTGTGGAGATCCTGAGCGCGAACAACCACTACCAACAGACAGCCGAGTCGCTCGAGGTCGCCGCAACGTCTGGCGTCATCGTCTGCGATCTCGGCAAGGTGCCGCTATTGGCCGGTCACTACACGTTCTCGCTGTGGCTCGACGACGGTCTGGCAACCACTCACGTCCTGGAACAGGCACTCACGTTCGAGGTCACGGAACGGGACCTGTGGGGTCGGGGCAGAATGCCTCCCGCGCGGCCGTCCAGCCTTTGGTGGCCGACGCGCTTCTCCATACACCCCGCCGCAGGAGGGAGCCGTGAGCATAGAGCGCGCTGACCCGAAGGCACCGGCCTGGCGCGACACGGGCGCCGAGCATCTGGCGCGCTACTTGTTCGCGGCGGACTGGGCGGGCGACAAGCACGTGCTCGACGTTGGGACTGGCGCCGGCTACGGTGTGGCGGTGCTCCGCACGGCGGGCGCAAGGAGTATCCAGGCCATCGATGCGGACCCCGTGGCGCTCTCGGAGGCGGCGAGAGTCTACGGGGGCCCAGGCGCCGTCTTCCTGTCAGGGAACGCGGAGTCGCTGGATGGCATCAAGCGACCGGTCGACCTCATCTGCAGCTTCGAGAACATCGAGCACCTGGCGGATCCGGGGGCCTTCGTCCGGGCGGCGGCGCGCGTTCTGGAACCCGACGGCGTCCTGCTCTGCTCGAGCCCCGATCGCACGGCGACACCCCCGTTCGTGGGAGGCCGGCCGGCGAACCCGTTTCACCTGCACGAGTGGTATCGAGAGGAGTTCCTGAGCCTGCTCGCGATAGGCTTCGAGAACGTCGATCTACGCACGCAAGTGCGCACGCATGCCTTCGAGTCGAGGATGACCGCGGCACTGGCGCTCGAGGAGCACCTGGCATACCTCTGGGACAGTCCGAGCCTGCGCCTGGGTCGGCTGTTCGCACGGCTGACCGGGCGGCCGCGGCTGTGGCGGCCCACGGCGGGATTGGCCGCTCCGGGCATCGGCGACTATCCGATCGTCGCCAGCGGTGTTGCCGAGTTGCTGGGCCGTCCCTACTGCCACGTGGCGGTCTGCCGGGGCCCTCGGTCGCTGCCGTAGCGCCAAAGGGCGTCTTGAGGCTCGGCGGGCGGCGTTCTAGCATGGGCCGATGGCTAGTCCTCTCGTCAGCGTCTGCATGCCCGTGTTCAACGCGGCTCCCTTCCTGAAGCCAGCGATCGAGAGTGTCCTGCGGCAGACGCTTGCTGACTTCGAGTTCCTCGTCTTCGACGATGGGTCGAGCGACGACTCCCTGAAGATACTGGAGGCGTACGCCCGACGGGACTCGCGCGTCCAGGTGCGCTCGCGAGAGCATCGCGGTTACGCACCCCTGCTGAACGAGGGGTTGCAGCTCGCGCGGGGCCACTACTACGCCCGGATGGACGCTGACGACGTCGTCGCGCCACGGCGGCTCGAGAGACAGGTGGCCTTCCTCGAGGCGAACCCGGATTGCAGCGCCGTTGGCACGCAGGTGCTGCTGGTCGACCCCGATGGCGAGGCGGTTAATCGGGCCGAACATCCGCTCGACCACGCGGAGATCGACGCGGGCCACATGCGGGGTGTGTTCCAGATGACCCACGCCAGCATCGTGATGCGGGCCGACGCGTTGCGCCGGATCGGGGGCTATCACACGGAGTACGAGCCGGCCGAGGACTTCGACCTGCTCCTGCGTTTGGCTGAGGTTGGCAGGCTCGCCAACCTGCCGGATTACCTATACGAGTACCGGATGCACCCTCAGCAGGTGACAGTCCGGCGCTACGAACGGCAGCAGTCTGCGATGCAGGAGGCGCTCACGCTGGCCTGCCGGAGACGCGGGACGGCGATGCCGCACCAGGGGCCTTTCGTGCACCCGAGGCAGGAGGCGCCGTGGCAGGTGCACGTGGTGTGGGCGGAATGCGCGACACGTGCGGGCTTCCGGCGTGCGGCACTGAAGCACGCCTGGCTTGGCGTGCGCCTGCGCCCCTGGTCGCGGACGGCGTGGCGTGTGCTGCGGGCAGCAGCAGCCGTGAAGCCGGCGACGCCGGCCGACGACCAGGGCGCCTAGGGCCTGCTCGCCGGGGCTCAGTCGATGGAGCGGGCGTGGTTTCGCAGCGCGCGGACGGCTCCCGACCAGACAGCGGCGTCTGCGAGCGCCAGCAGCAGGGCGACCCTGAGCACGCGGCCGGCGCGGTAGGCGCCTGACGGCACGTTGCGCCGCCGCAGCGTCACGGTCCTCAGCACCCGCAGGGCCGCAAGCCCGAGGGCCAGCGCCCCGGCTGGCGGCCAGAACCAGGCGGCGCCGAGCAGCAGGGCGAAGGCGATGTCCATCGCCATGACGCGCACGTGCCAGCGGCCGGCAAGACCGGAGCGAGCGTGATGGTACGAGTAGGACTTGAGCCGCCGCCAGCAGGCCGCGAGGTTGGGGGCGAGCTGCCAGCGCACGAGCGCCTCCGGCGCCGGAAGGCAGGGGATGCCCATCGCCGCGGCCGTGCGGAAGAAGACGAGGTCCTCGGCCGCCCGCAGGTCCTCCCTGAAGCCGCCGACCGCCTGCCAGGCCCGACGGTCCAGCAGAAGCGATGCGGTGGAGGCTCCACGCAGGCCGTCGGCGTCCCGGGGAGCCACCAGACACAGCGCCTGAGCTGCGTCCCACTCGGAGAGGACCACGGGGTCGTATCCGCCGGCGATCAGCGCGGTGGGGAAGCCCGCCAAGGCGGCGCGGCGCTGGAGTTGGGCGAGCCAGTCTCTCTCGGGAAGGCAGCCGGCGTCGACGAGCGCGACCCAGTCGTGCCGGGCCGCCGCGATGCCGTGATTGCGGGCGGCCCCCGGATAGGCCGGGCCCGTCGCCACCACGCGGACGGATACAGCGAAGTGCCCGCGGACCAGGTCCGGCCCGGCATCGTCGGAGCCGGCGTCGACCACCAGGATTTCCGCCGGGGGCAGCGTCTGCTCGGTGAGACGCGAGAGCAGGGCGAGGATCGAGTCCGCCTCGTTGCGCATTGGTACGACTACGGTGATGGAGGTCCGGCTCTGGGCTGTGGCGAGCATCGTCGTGGCGCCCCGGTTTCGGCCGGGCTGGCTCCGGACAGGGAAAGCGGGATTGTACGCGCCCGGCGGCCGGCCGGGAGGCAGGCGCGCTGGGATAGACTGCGCGCGGAGCGTGATGCGGGTCTTCCTCTACTACCCAGCGCGCCGCACACCCGGAGGCGGGCACAAGCAGATCCGGCTCCTGGCCCGGAACCTGCGGCGCCTGGGCGAGGAGAGCTTCCTCCTCCACGAGGATCCCACCTGCGACGACAGCTCCTTCTACGAGGCCGGCGCTCCGGCCTCGGCCTTCCCCCTCGCCGACGCCGGACGCTGTCTCGAGAAGGGCGACCTGGTCCTGTTGCCGGAGTACCGCCTCGATCAGACCGTTGCGCTGTCTCGCGACTGGTCGTGCCGCAAGGCGGTGTACGCGCAGGGAGGCTTCCTCGCCCTCCTCTACCGGCCGCGGGGCGGGTACGAGCGGCTGGGCCTCGAGTTCATGATCGGCGTGTCGCCGTACATCGTCGCGCTCGGGCCGGCGTATCTGGGCCTGCGCGCGCAGCGCTGCTTCTACGTACCCTACCCCGTGGTGCGCGGCCCCTTCGCCGAGCCGGCTCGGCCCTTCGCCGAGAAGCGGCTGGCCGTGTGCTGCATGCCCCGGAAGCTGCCCGCGCACGTGGCGCGGGTGCGCGAGGTCGTACGGGGGCGCCACCCCGAAGTTCCGTGGCTGGAGATCGACGGCTGCACCGAGGCGGAGGTGGCGCGGCGGCTCGACGAGAACGCCCTCTTCCTTTCGACGCAGGACGGGGAAGGCTTCGGCCTACCGGCGATCGAGGCCATGGCCCGGGGCTGCATCGTCGCCGGCTACGCGGGTTGCGGGGACTTCCCGGCGCCTTACGCGCGCGCGGAGAACGGACTCTGGGCCAGGGACCGCTCGGTCCGGGACGCCATCGCTCGCGTGGACACCGCGATCGCACTGGCCCGGCGAGGCGGGCCGGATCGTGAGCGACTCCTGGCGGCTGCCGAGAGGACGCTCTCGGGCTTCACCGAAGAACGCGCTCTCTCTGCGCTGGAGGTCGTGGTCGGCCGCGTGAGGGCGCGCGAGTACCCGGTGGCGGCAGCCTCCGTTCCGGTTCGCCTGGGCGTGCGGGGTCACCTTCAGGCGTGGCGAACGCTCCTGCGCGCGCCGGGGATTCTCAGGAAAGGCCGCGATTCGGGGGCCGAGGCGCCCGCCCCGGAGCCCGTCCGCCGATGAGATCCGCCGACACGGCCAAGGTGCCGGTGATGATCCTGAACTGGAACGGCTGGGAGGACTCGCTTGCCTGCCTGGAGTCCCTGCGGTCGTGTTCGGACGTGTCGAATGTGTGGCTGATCGACAACGGCTCCGCGGTCGACCGAACAGCCGAGGCACTGGAGATCTACCGCTCTCTCCGCGTGCTCCGCTGGGAGGAGAACTACGGCTTCGCCGGCGGCTACGGGCGCGCCCTGCGTCTCGCCGCCAGCGAGGGGTGCGAGTATGCCTACCTCCTCAACAACGACTGCCGGGCTCGTCCGGGATTCCTGGACGGGGTGCTGGCGCCGGCGCTGGAGGACGAGCGGCTGGCGGCTGTCGGAAGCTGCATGCTCTACGTGGAGTCGCCCGAGTTCGCGATCTTCGACGGCCGCTACCACGCTCCCGGCGAGAAGCGGTTCGTCCCGTTCGAACGCAAGGCGGCGCGCGAGGTCAACGGGGCCGGGATGCTGGTGCGGCTCGCTGCCATGGAGGACTGCGGCTACTTCGACGAGAGGTTCTTCTGCTACGGCGAGGAGACCGAGTGGTGCTGGCGGGTGAGCGGCCGCGGCTTCGGCGTGGCCGTGTCGGGTCGTTCCGTGGTGCTTCACCGGCGCGCCGGCAGCGACCACAGCGACAACGCGCTCTACTATCGGATCCGGAACCGCTTCCTGTTGCTCGAGCCCTTGGAGGCACCTCGCCGCTGGCTGTGGACGGTGCGGTTTGCCGCCGAAGCGGCGGCCGAGGCGGCGCACGCGTCCGTTCCGGCACAGCGTACGGCAATCGCCGCCGGTGTGAGCGACGCGATCCGCGGGCGCTTCGGGCCCCGTGTGCGACGCCAGGCGCCGTGGGCGCAAGCGCTCCTGGTGAGCTGGGCGCGCCTGTTCCGTCTCCCTCTGCCCGGTGTCGGGGACGAGGACTGAGGCCAGCCTTTGAGGATCCTGGTGATCACCTGGGCCTGGCCGCCGGTCGGACGAATCGGAGCACTGCGGCCGATGGGAATGGCGCGGGAGTGGGTCAAGGCTGGGCACGAGGTCCACGTGCTGACGGGCCCGGGTCGCGGCGGGGGTGAACCCAGTCCCGATCTGCTGACCCGCGCCACCGAGACGGGAGCGATCGTCCACAGGGCGGACGCGCCGGCAGAGGGCACGGGGAGCGGTGCGTCTGGCGGCGCGGCGGCCGGGGCGGGCGGAACGCCGTCACGGCTTCGCCAGGTGCTGTCGCAGTGGAAGCGCTTTCCCGACCGGCAGCGCTCGTGGATCGGCCCGGCGCGTGCGTTCGCGCGACGCCTCCACGCCGAGCGGAACTTCGACGTCGTGTGGAGCACGTCTCCACCCGAGTCCTGCCACTTCGTGGGCGAGTCCCTCGCACGCGGCGGCGTCCCTTGGGTGGCGGATTTCCGGGACCCTTGGGCGGACTACTTCATCGCACGCTGGGACCCGATCAGTCGCGGGCTGATAGGCGGGATCAGTCGCTGGGTGCTGCGACCGGCGGGCGTACTGACCGCGGCCTCGGAGGGAATCGCGGCGTCGATCGGACGCGGTTGCGGCCGGCCGGTCCGCTGCGTCCGCAACGGGTACGACAGGGCCGCACCCGGGGTTGGGGCCGCCTGGACTCGGCAACTCGGCTATTTCGGCCGGATCGACGCGCGGGCTCAGCGCCCGGACCGCCTCTGGCCCGCGCTGCGGCTCCTGCAGCAGCGGGGTCGACCGTGCGGCGTGCTCTTTCACCTCTCTGCGGGCGGAGGCGGCGGTGCGTCCTGCCTGGCCATACCCGACGACCTAGCCGGACTGGTGTCCGTCCGGGGTCCAGTCGATCACGACGAAGCGCTCGCGCGAATGTCGAGTCTGCTCGGGCTCGTGGTGCTTTGCCTGGAGGAACGGAGTGGTGCGGGGATCGTGCCCGGAAAGCTGTACGAGTACGCCGGGAGCGGGCGGCCCTCCGTGGTGATCGCACCGCCCGACTATGAGGCCCGCCGGCTCGTCGAGCAGCGCGGCGTCGGAATGGGTGCGTGGAGCCCGGAGGAAATCGCCGACGCGATCGAGCGGCTCGACCGCTTCTCGATCGACGCGGTGGGCCGGCAGGCCCTGTCTAGAGAGGCGACAGCGGCCGAGATGCTGTCTTGGCTCGAGCGCGCTCGGCCACGGGCGTGGCTCCGAGGGCTGTGACCCTGGAGGTTGCCCATCTTGACCAACGCCACGGCGGCCGGAGCGGTCGAGCGCGTGTCTGCGCTCGACGCCGTGCGCGGCTGTGCGATTCTGTTCGTGCTCGTGTTCCATTTCGGATGGGGACAGGCGATGTCCCTTCGGGATGGACCCCTCTACCTCCTGTTGCGGGCCACGCGACTGTGGTGGTGTGGGGTCGACCTCTTCTTCGTCGTCTCCGGGTTCCTGATCGGAGGAATCCTGGTCGCCCAGCGTTCGGCAACCAACTACTACGGGGTCTTCTATCTGCGCCGTGTCTGCAGGATCGTGCCGGCGTTTCTGGTCCTGCTCGGCCTCTACATGGCGGCGCGGGGCTGGTCGGCAGCAGTACCGGCGTTGGATCTGGGATACCTGTTCGCCAATCCCATGCCGCTGACCTGGTATCTGGTCTTCGTCCAGAACTTCGGCATGGCGCGGGGGGCGGGCCTGGGGCCGCCCTTCTTGTCCGTCACCTGGTCGCTCGCAGTCGAGGAACAGTTCTACCTGCTGCTTCCCTTGCTCGTGAGGCGGGTGCCAGTCCGGGCGCTGGCAGCGGTAGTGGCCGCGCTCGCGCTGTCGGCGCCGCTCGTCCGCCTTGCCGCGTCGAGCTACGGGAGCCACCTCGGCCTCAACCCGCAGACGGCCGCCCTCGTCCTGCTCCCCTGCCGGATGGATGCGCTGGGCATTGGCGTCTTGGCGAGCCTGCTGTGGCGCGAGCGTCGAGCGCGCGATTGGATTGGCGCCCACCGCTTGCAGTTGTGGTCGGTGTTCGGCGTGCTCTCTGCCGGGGCCCTCTTGTTCACCATCGCGAGCCCGGATGCCACCGCTGAGCCGATGCTCAACGGTGGCGGCCTCACGTGGCTGGCGGCGCTCTTCGGGGTCGGGCTCTTATTGACGTTGCAGGCCGCAGACGGCACGGACTGGTTGTCCCGGTCGGCGTTTCTACGCTGGTTCGGACTTCGCTGCTACTCGCTGTACCTCTTTCACGTGCCGGCGATGGCCGTGGCCCACGCGCTGCTGCGGCAGCGACCGCCTGCGCTGGATGGGTGGCTGGGTTGGACCGCGACGGCAGCGGGAGTGCTCACGACGCTGGGGTTCGCTGAGCTGGTGTACCGAACGGTCGAGATGCCGTTTCAGGCCTTGGGGCACCGAGCGCACTATCACCGAGCGATCCGGGAACGCAGACCGGAAGCAGCCATGGCCGCCAGAGACTGAGGCCGGGCGAGAACGCGAGGATCGTCGGGTGTCTGGGAGTCACGGAACAGCCGAGCGACGGCGGGGCTCTCTTGCTCGGCCAGGCATGGCAGCAGAGCCTTCGTGATCGCCGAGGCTATTGCTTCGTAGCCCGCTGCGTTGGGATGACCATCCGTCGTCACCGGGTACATGGCGGACCCGCCGCGAAGGGCGGCTGAAAGAGCGGGCCTGACGTCGAGGACGTTCAGGTTGGAGGAGCGACAGAACCCGAGGAGCTCTTCCCGAACGTCGGCCTCGCCCGTTACGAGTCGCCGATAGGTGTCGCTTGGTCGATCTCGCGCCTCGACGCCGCAGTTACCCTGCTTTCACCCCGAAGCGTTCCATCCATGCCCCGAAGTTGACGACGCGCCAGAGCCAGAAGCTGTACGGCTCGAGGCCGTTGATGACACGGTCTGCCTTCGTCAGCGCCTCCGGCGTCAGGAGCCCGCCCGAGATCGCGACCGCGTGGCGGACTCTCTCGCGAAACGCGCCGGGGGTGTCCCGGCGAACCCAGATCGGCTCGGGCGTCACGAAGCCCATCTTGTCCACACGCGTGCGCACTCGCTCGGGGAGGATGCCCTTCATGCAGTCGCGGAGAACGCGTTTCGTCATTCCGCCCGAGAGCTTGAAGTGCTCGGGGAGGCCGAGCACGAACTCGACGAGGCGATGATCGAGGAAGGGGACGCGCGACTCCACGGAGTGCGCCATCGAGTTGCGGTCCTCCCAATGGAGCAACATCGGGAGGCTGGTGGCCTCCAGTTGCGCAAGCGACCGCGCCGCCACGCTATCGGCCCGGTCTCCAGCTGCCGCATAGGGGTCCATCGGTACGGCGCCGAGGAGCGTCAGGTCCAGCCATGGAGGGTTCTCCTGAGGGTGGCGCCCCGCCCAGCGCAGCAGCATCGATCGGGTGCGCCGGTTCACGATCGCGTCCGCCGCCCGCAAGAGGGAGGACCAGGCTTGGGGGCCGTGGAGTCTCTGGACCGCGCGTACGTCGCGCCAGAGCGAGAGCCAGCGGCCGCTCCGCAGAAGCCCGGCTTGGCGCGCACCGAAGAAGGCATGGTACCCGATCAGCTGCTCGTCGGCGCCCTGCCCATCGAGCATGACCTTGGCGCCGTTGTTCGAGGCCAGTTCGAAGACGCTCCACTGAGCGTACATGCTCGTCGATCCGAACGGCTCATCCTGATGCCAGGTGATGCGCTCGAGCGTGTCGAAGAGCTGCTCGGGGCGCGGATAGGTGTAGTGCGCTTCGACGCCCGTGGCCTGCACGATCTCTTCGACGTAGCGGCGTTCGTCGAACGGCTCCTCCCGCGCACAGGCCGAGAAGGTGGTCTGGGGAAGCGGGGAGCCGACGGAACGGCGCATGTTGCTGAGAAGACACACGATCGAGGACGAGTCGAGTCCGCCTGACAGACAGGATCCGAGCGGCACGTCTGATTGCAGATGCTCTTTGACCGACTCCCGAAGAAGACGGCCGAAGCGCGACGACGCTTCGTTGAAGCCATCGCGGAAGGGGGGCGCCGCGAGGCTGTACCACCGGGTGGCGGGCAGGGTGCTGGTCGGGTCTCCCAGCCTGGCCACTGCAAACTCCCCGGCACGGAGCTGCCGCACGTCGGCGAACAGGGTCTCTTCGGTGTGATCGAGGAGTTCCCAGTTCAGGAAATCATAGGCGCGCTGTCCGTTCACCGCGGCACGCCATCCCGGGAGCACAGTGAACTGCTTGATCTCCGAGGCGAACGCCAGAAAGCCGGCGGGCGAGAACCAGTAGTAGAGCGGCTTGATGCCGAAGCGATCACGCGCCGCGAAGACCGTCCTCGTCACGCGATCGTGGATGATGAAGGCGAACATACCTCGAAGCTTGGACAGGCATGCGCGGCCCCAGCGCCGATAGGCCTTGAGCAGGACCTCCGTGTCGGAGCGAGAGACGAGCACTTCGCCGCTCATCTCGAGTTCTGCCCGCAACGTCGCCTGGTTGTAGATCTCCCCGTTGAAGACGATCCAGTAGCGACCGTCTTCGGTGGTCATTGGCTGGTGACCTCCGGGGGAGAGGTCGAGGATCGAGAGCCGGCGATGCCCCAGACCGGCGCAGAAGGGTGGAGCGGCGGCGCCCAGGGACCCGCCGGGCGCGTAGGGCAAGCCGGACCTGTAGACGGCGGCCGGTGTGTCAACTCCCCCGAGGATTCGTACGCCCGCCGCGGCGAGCAGAACGTATCCCTCGTCGTCGGGCCCGCGGTGGCGAACCGCCGCCGTCATCTGCAGCAGCGGGCCAGCCAAGTCGAGATCGTCGCCAGAGAGGCTGAACAGCCCGGCCAAGCCACACATGCTGTGGAAGAAGACCCTCACCAGAGGCGGCCTTGGGAAGCTCCCGGGCGGGGCATCCGATCTGGGGGCTTGGGGCCGCCACGGCACGGCTAAGATACCACTGAAGGCGTTCCGCATCAGCGCGTACGGCCTCCGGATTGGACGCTTGCGAGGCGCGGTGTCAGGATCCCAGCGAAAGGCGGGTGCGCCGTGGGAGCGTGGCAAGGTCGACTGCTGGCAAGTGTGATCCTGACCCGTTTCGTGCTTGCCGGCGTGCTTCTCTACTACGTGGCCCGCCTCCATCCCGACGCGGGATACCTGCCGTACGAGGAGGTATCCGACTCCAGTGACTATCTGATTCCAGCGGAGAATCTGCTGGCTTCGGGCTCCTATACCCTGGACCCGAACAGCACGTCGGGAGCAGTGTTTCGGATGCCGGCGTACTCGTTGACATACGCGGCCTTGCGCGTGGCCTTGCCGCCCATCGCGGCAAAGACCGGTCTCGTTGCCCTGCAACTTGCGCTTGGGGGCGTCGCGGCGTTCCTGGCGGCCCGGTTGGCCGGGTTGTTCGCGGGCCGACGCGGATTCCGGGCGACACTGTTTCTACTCACGTTCTCGGCGTTCACCTTGGTGCAGGACGTGAAGGTCCTCACCGACGGCCTCGCGGCGAGCTGCCTCTTGTTCTGCATCTATGCTCTCGGGTCGCAGCCAGCGCCCCTTTCGCTCGCGAGGATCGCTCTGACGGGTGGCCTGTTCACGTACACAGTGTTCCTGCGGCCCTTCGTGTGGCCACTGTGGATCGTCCTGGTCGGTTTTCTCGTGGTCGAATCACCTCCGGGTCGATCGGTGAAGCGGGCGGCAGCATTCATGCTGCCTCTGGTGTGTTGCCAGACGCTCTGGGTGGCCAGAAACATGGTCTGGACTGGGCAGTTCGTGCCGTTCCACACGGCCGGCGTGGTATTGCCACCACCGATGGCCGCGGTCCGGCAGTGGATCGCCGCATCCGGAAACGACATCGTCGCGTGGCGGCCGGGGACGCTCGGCGAGTGGGTGTTCCTGGGCCGCCCGGACAGCCCGGTCCAGCTTCCGGGCTATCTCGTCGTTCCGGGCTGCAGCGAAGCGACACTGCGAGCGGCTCACGCGGCGTACTATCTATACCGGACGGGGGCGGGAGGACGAGGCGCCGCCGAGGCGGGCGAACGGGCGGCTTCGCTGTTCGCGGGCTGCCGTGAGGCCTATCTGCGCCACCACCCGTTCGACCACCAGGTGACGGCCCGGCTGCGGCTATTGCGCAGCTACCTCGTGCACGCAGGTCCTGTGCTCCCGCTTCCGTCGTTCCGTGGACTCCCTCGAAGCTCCTTTGCCTTCTGGTTGAAGCTGACGCAGGTTGGGCTTTACGCTGTCACCTTGGTCGCAGGCGTCGTCGGTCTCGTTTGCCTGGCGTGGCGCCGCGAGCCACGTGCGTGGCTTCTCGTTGCCTGCGGCGTTTACGGCCTGGTCCTTTTCCCCTTGGTTTTGAGACTCGTGGAGCCTCGGTTCCTGACCGCGTTCTTCCCCCTTCTGGGCGCCAGCGCCGGTGTCTGCATCGGTTGGCTGTCGCGGGGGCTGCAGCTGGAGAGATCAGCCGCTGCTAGGAAACGTGCGTAGCCCGCAGCTCCCTCTTCGCGGGGGCGCGGCCGGCGAACGGTTCACCGCGTGCGCCGGGCGAGGAAAGGGAGGGGACCTCGGGAACGGTCGGCTGTCGGGTATTCTTGGGCGCGTGAATCGCAAGCTCGCCTCATGGACGATGGCTGGTCTGCTCATCGCCGGCCCGCGCCTGGTGGCCGGGCAGGACTCCGCTCCGGTGCCTCGTTCGGCCGGCGCGCTCCCGGATCGCCCGGGCCTCTTCCGTCTCGGCGGCCTGTACCTGACGCCCTACCTGCACGTGGGGGCGATCGGCCTCGACTCGAACGTCTTCTACGCGCCGAGCGAGCGGCGCACGGACTTCACCGCCAGCGGCGGACCCGGGCTCGAGGTGGTGAGGCCGTTCGGGCGCGGGAGCCGGCTGCGCCTGGACGGGGGCCTCGACTACCTCTGGTTCCGCAAGACGGCGTCGCAGCGCAAGCTCAACGGCTACGGCTCCGCGCAACTGGAGCTGGTGGGCGTCAAGACGCGCCTCACGGCCGAGGAGCGCTACGACCGGACGTTCTCGCGGCCCGACTACCAGGTGAACGCCCGGGTGCAGCAGGAGAGCGAGGGCACGCGCGGCCTGCTGACGCGGCGCCTGGGCGAGCGCTTCCAGCTGGCGGCGTTCGGCTCCCGGCTCAAGACGACGACCGACAGCCAGAGCTATCTCGGCACCGACCTCGGCCAGACGTTGACGCAGGACCGCTACGACGTCGGCGGGGAGCTGCGGACGGCCCTCTCGATCAAGACGCAGTTCGTGGCGGGGGGCGAGCAGGACTGGTACCGCTTCCCGCTGCTGCGCGAGCGAGACGGCGACTCGACGCTGGCGTACGGCGGGCTGCGGACTGACGGCTCGGCGCTGATCGCCGGACGCGCGGTGGCGGGGTTCCGCTGGTTCCGGCTCGCCTCGGGCGGCACGCGGAACGTGGTCTACGCCGACGTGACGGCAACCTGGAACATCTCGCCGAAGACGAAGATCGGGGGGGCCTACCGGCGGGATCTCGACTACTCGGCCTTCTCCACCGCGGGCGCGACACCCACGAACCTCGCCGAGACGGCCGAGCTGTCGTTCGACAAGCTGCTGACGCGAACCGTTTACCTGCGGCTGTCGGGGCGGGTCGGCCAGCTGGCCTCGGACGGCGCGATCACGGTCGTGTCGCCGATCGATGGCGCCCTGAGCGGCCTGCGCGACGACCGGATCCGCGAGGCGAGCGCCGAGCTGGGGTACCAGTTCCGCTCGCGCGTCCGAATGGGCGTCACGGCGACCTACACGAACCGGACGTCGTATTTCGAGACCTTCGGGATCAAGGGGCTGCTCGCGGGCTTCACGGTGAAGTACACGCCGCCCCAGCCAACGTTCCGGTAGAGCGGGCTCACGGCGGGTCCTCGGGTGCCAGCCGTGGTAGAGAGCGGCGGGATGACGGACGGGGCGATTGACCGTGCGCGCGCGCCTCGCCACAATCACGTCATGCGGTCGGCTCTCGCACTCCTCGTGACGCTGCTGGGGCTCGGCCTGCCCCTCGCCAGGGCAGCCGGGTCGGACTACGAGGTCGGTCCAGGCGATGTGCTGAAGGTGGTGGTGGTCGGGCAGGCCGAGCTGACCAGCTCCTTCACGGTCGACACCGAGGGGATGGTGAACCTCCCGATCCTTGGCAAGGTGAAGGCCTCCGAGCACACGACGCTCGAGCTCGAACGCAAGCTGACGACGCTGCTGGTCGACGGTCAGTTCCTGAAGCGCCCGCAGGTGACCGTGACCGTGGCCGAGTTCGGCAGCCAGAAAGTGTTCGTCGCGGGCGAGGTGCAGAAGCCCGGGCAGTACGCCCTGCGGGCGGAGCGCACGCTGCTGGTCCTGCTCGGCGACATCGGACCGCTCGGAGCGAACTCAGGCCACGAGGTGGTGGTGGTGCGGCCGCCGGCCGCGACACCGGCGCCGCCCCCCGAGGCGGCGGCGACCTCCTCGCCGGCAGGCGGCGGGGTGGTGGACGACGGGCTGTTCCCCGCCGAGTCGCCGCCGTCCCAGACGGCCACGGAACCACCGCCGCCGCCGGCCGCAGACACGCAGCCGCCCGCGGGCGCCGCCCCTCCCCCGGGCGTCCCCGGCCTGCCGTTCGTCGCCCCGGGATCCGAGGTGTTCCACATCAGCCTGCTCGAGCTGCAGTCCGGCAACCCCGAGAAGAACATCGCGCTGCACGCCGGCGACACCGTCTTCTTCCCCAGGGCGTCCCAGGTCTACGTGATGGGCTCGGTGGCCCGGCCCGGGTCGTATCGGTTCCAGGAAGGCATGACGGTGCTCCAGGCCCTGACCCTCGCCGGGGGCGCCACGGAACGGGGCTCGGAGGGTCGAACGCGGGTCGTGCGGATCGTGGGCGGCCGAAAGGTGGAGAAGAAGGCGAAGGCCACCGATCCCGTCCTTCCGGAGGACACGCTCTTCGTCCCGGAGAAGTTCTTCTAGGACACCACCGGCTGGGGTCCCATCCGGGCGACCCCCCAAATGGTGGGCCGGTCGTGACTTCGTGATCTACATCACCGAAGTCCACACAACCCTATGCAGTTCCTCGGTTTTCCTGTAAACTCCCGTCGGCTGTGGTACGGCCAGGGAGGGCTGTCTCCAGGTGACGGAGCAGGCGGTCCTGCATGACGCGCGGCGATACCTCGGGATGCTGCACAAGCGGCGCGGCATCATCCTGACTTGTTTCGTCGTGTCGGTGTCGTCGGCGGTGCTCTACAACTACACGACGCGGCCGGTCTACCAGGCGACGACGCAGATCCTGATCGACCGCGACACGCCGAACGTGCTGCCCAACAAGGAGCTCGTGGAGCTCGTGCAGGGCGGCATGGACTACTACCAGACGCAGTACCAGCTGCTGCGCGGCCGCACGCTGGCCGAGCGCGCCGTCGAGCGGCTCGGGCTGCAGAAGATCCCCGAGCTGGCGACCGGTCCGATGATGAGCCCCTGGGAGCGGGTGCGCCGCCTGTTCGGCCAGGCACCCTCGGCGGTCGTCGACCCGTCGGGCATGCCGCTCTCGCCGGCCGCCGCAGCCTTCCGCTCGCGCATCGACGTCGAGCCGGTCACCGGTTCGCGCCTCGTGAACCTGCGCTTCCGCGCCTACGACCCGCAGGTCGCCGCCAACGCGGCCAACGCGCTCGCCCAGCTCTACATCGAGCAGTCGCTCGAGCTGCGCTTCACGACCTCGACCGAGGCCACCGGTTGGCTGTCGGATCGACTGAAGGAGCAGCAGGCCAAGGTCGAGACGGCCGAGAAGGCGCTGCAGGAGTACCGCGAGCGCGAGGGGCTCGTGAACCAGGAGGATCGGCAGGGGCTCGTCGAGCAGAAGCTCGAGACGCTGAACGGCGCCGTGCTCGAGGCGCGCACCGAGCGCATCGCCAAGGAGTCGCTGTACCGCCAGATCGCGACGCTCAGCCCCGACCAGGTCGAGAGCTTCCCGCTGGTGCTCAGCAGCGAGGCGGTGCAGGCGCTGAAGCTGGAGCTCTCGACGCTGCAGAAGGACGAGGCCCGGCTCGCCGACACGCTCGGCGACCGCCACCCGGACATGGTGCGGCTGCGCGGCCAGATCCGGGCGGCCCAGGACAAGATGCGCCTCGAGATCCGCAACGTCGCGCGCGCGGCCGAGAGCGAGTACCGCACGGCGCTCGCCAAGGAGGCGCGCCTCGCGGCGGGGCTCGAGTCGGTGAAGGACGAGGCCCAGTTCACGAGCCGCAAGGCGATCGAGTTCTCGGTCCTCAAACGCGAGGTCGAGACGAACCGCCAGCTCTACCAGGACCTGCTGACGAAGACGAAGCAGACCGGGCTCGAGACCGAGCTCAAGACCACGAACATCCGCGTCGTCGAGAAGGCGGAGGCGCCCCGCGGTCCGATCAGCCCGAACCGCACGCGCAACTACCAGGTGGCGCTCGTGCTCGGCCTGCTGGTCGGCGTCGGGCTCGCGCTGGGCTTCGAGCACCTCGACAACACGTTCAAGACCCCCGACGACGTGAAGGAGCAGCTCGGCCTGCCGTTCCTCGGCATGGTCCCGGACGTGGGCCTCAAGGGCGGGACGCGCGGCGCCCCGGCGGCGCTGATCCGCTACACGAGCTCCGGCGTGGCCGACGCCTACCGCGTGCTGCGCACGAACCTGATCTTCACC
>JBGASI010000212.1:0-7683 GCA_044229815.1 Vicinamibacteria bacterium
AACCCGGCCCGCCGGGCGGCGCCGGTTTACAACGGCGGCCAGACCGGACAGAATGTCCCCCGATGGCAGGACACACGAGACCGTCCGTCAACAAGCGCCTCCGCGAGGCGAACAAGAAAGAGAAGCAGGCGGCCAAGGCGGAGCGCCGCGCCCAGCGATCCGAGGACAAGAAGCAGCGCCCGTCCGGCGCCGCCGACGACCCCGACATCGCCGGCATCGTCCCCGGCCCGCAGCCCCTGCCCTGGGACGACGAGGAGCCGCGGTAGAGGACCGCCGTCGGTCGCCGTCTCCCCAGCCTCTGCCAGCCTGACCCCGCTGACCGCCGTCAGGTCGCGGGGTCGATTCGTCCGCGCCACTTTCGAGGGGAGGGCTCTGCCCCGACGGCACGCCCGGTCACGACCCCGGGGAGCGCGCGGAAAAGGAGAGGGGGCGGCCATGCGGCCGCCCCCGTGCGTCAGGAGTCGCCCCGGCCGAACGGCCCGGGGCGGCAGACGGGACCTTCTAGAAGATCACCCGCACGCCGAAGCGGACGAGCCTCTGGCCGAACGAGCTGTTGATCTCGCCGAAGGTCGACGAGCCGAAGCTGCCGTTCGGGTTGTTGAAGTGCGGCGTGTTGGTCAGGTTGAACGCGTCCGCCCGCAGCTCGGTCGCGACCTTGCTGCCGAAGCGCAGCCGCTTGACGAGCGAGGCGTCGAGGTTCCAGAACCCGGGCCCGCTGAGCGAGTCGTTGCGCATCATGTTGCCCCAGGTGTTCTGCGCCGGCGCCGAGAAGACCGAGGTGTCGAAGTACTTCTGGCCCGGCCCGATGCCGCCCAGGACCTTCGGATCGCCGTTCAGGTTCGGCCGCTGCGTGTTGCCGGGGGCGCCGAGCGTGGCGTCGGAGGCCGTGAAGTTGATCGGCGTCCCCGAGTAGGCGGTGAAAATGCCGCTGAACTGCCAGCCGCCGAGGATCCAGTGCAGTGCGCCATTGCTCTGGTTGAAGAACGGCATGTCCCAGATGAAGCTGCCCGCGAAGGCGTGTGTGCGATCGAAGCCCGTGCGCCCCAGGGTGCGCGAGACGTCGGCCGGGGTCGCGATGTCGGCCTCGTCCGCGTAGTTCTCGCCGCGGCTGAGCGTGTAGGACGTCGTGACCATGAACCCGTTCCGGAAGCGCCGGTCGAGCTTGGCCTGCAGCGAGTTGTACGAGGTGTCGCCGGCGAAGAAAGACCGCACGTTCGCTGTGCGGCCGTACTGCGCGAACAGCGGCCGGCCGGCGTTGTTGGCGCCGAGGACCATGCCGGCGTTGATGTTCCAGCCGCGGACCACGATGCCCTTGCCGACGTTGCCGACGTAGGCGATCTCGCCGACGAGGTTCCACGGCAGCTGCCGCTGCAAGGCCACGTTCCAGGAGTGGAGCTTGGCCTCCTTCAGGCCGGCCGGAACGTTGACGAGCTGGGCGTTCTTCAGCTGCGGGATGCTCGCGTCCACGACGCCGCTGTCGGGAATCGGGAAGGAGGTCGGCGCCCCGAACCCGGTCGCCATGCTGCCCGCCGCCGCGAAGCCGTTGGCCGGGTTGAACTGCTCGTTCTGCTTGACCGGGAAGTTGAACGCGTACTCGTTGTCCGGGAAGGGGATGATCGTGGTGCCGAAGCCGAGGCGTATCACGGTCTTCTCGTCGAACCGGTACGAGGCGCCGAGGCGAGGCGCGAAGTTCGTCCACGTGCTCCCGACACCGATGTTCTGCGGGATGCTGCCGTAGCCGGCGACCTCGACCGTGTTGTTCGAGGGGTTGTACGTCGACAGCCCGCCCTTGTCGGCGATGCCGACGAGCGGCGTGTAGTACTCCCAGCGCAGGCCGAGGTCGACCGTGAGCTTCGGGCTCACCTGCCACTTGTCCTGGACGAACGCGAAGACGGCCCAGTGCTTCGTGCCCGGACGGTCGATGACCTTGATGTCGCGCTGGGTCAGGCGCGGCGCGTCGAGCAGGAAGGAGGCGAACGCGTTCGCGAGGCCGCTCGTGGCGGCGCTGTCGCTCGGGATCGCGGTGCGGGCGCCGTTGAACGCGAACTCGCCGCGCACGCCGCCGGCGTCCTGGATCTGCAGCAGGAAGTCCTCGTTGTGGCGCAGCTCGCTGCCGACCTTGACCGTATGGTTGCCGCTGATCTTGGTCAGCATGCCGACGACGCTGACCGTCTTCTCGCCGCGGTCCCAGGGCAGGCTGCCGGAGAAGCCGACCATCGGCGTCGTGAAGCCGTTCTCGATGGTGATGCGGCTGATGCCGCTCGAGAACTCGTCGTAGTTCGCGCCGGGGATGCCGACGCTGGTCGAGCTGTCGAGCCCGCTGCCCTCGGAGAGCGCCTCGTTGTGGTAGGTCACGTAGCCCGCCCGCCACTCCATGATCAGGCTCGGGTTCAGGGTGCGCGTCCAGGTGAGGGCGGTGCTGTAGGTGTTCTGGTAGCCGGTGCCCGCGAAGTCCGCGCCGGCGCCCCCGAGCACGCCGAACGTGCCGGGCACGTAGATCTCCGGCCGCTGGTAGCTCAAGCGCATGGAGAACTGGTCGGCGGTGGTCGGGCTGTAGTTGAGCTTGACGTTGAACGCGTTCGTCGTCTTCTCGCGCTCGCTCGACGGCAGCTCGTAGTTGACCTGGCCGAAGGCCGCGCCCGGCACGTTCGGCTGCGGGATCTTGGCGAGGATGGCCAGGGCCACGGGGCTGAGGCGGCTCGGCGGGATGATGTTGCCCGGGAAGGGCGTGCGGCCCGTGCCGTCGGCGTTGCCCGTGGCCGGGTCGTAGATGATCGTCTTCGCCGTCGAGAAGTCGCCGTTGCGCCACTCCGACGGGGGGATCGTCACCCGGCGCAGCGCGCCCAGGTTGTCGACCGTGCGCTGGTAGTCGGTGAAGAAGAACAGCTTGTCCTTGATGATCGGACCGCCGAGCGTGGCGCCGAACTGCTGGTACTTCGTCTCGGGCTTGATCGAGGTGGACGAGGCGAAGGAGTTCCTCGCCTGGGTCGACTCGGTGTTGGCGAAGCCGAACACGCTGCCCTTGAACTCGTTCGTGCCCGACTTCATGACCACCGTGGTCACCGAGCCGCCGGCGCGCCCGAACTCGGCGTCGAAGTTGGAGGTCGTCACGTTCACCGAGTCGATCGACTCGGCGGACGGGATGAGGACGGAGAGCAGGCCGGTCCTGTGGTTGTTGTCGAGGCCGTCGATCTGGACGTTGTTCGACAGGCGCGACTGGCCGTTGAACTTGGTCTCCTGCGAGTCCTGCGGGTTGAAGAACTGCGAGTGCGGACGGGACAGCGTGACCGACCCGGGCACCGTGGCCCACATGCCCTGGAAGTTGCGGCCCAGGCCGAGCGGCAGCTCCTGCACCTGGCGGCCCTCGATCAGGCGCCCGGTGTCCGCGCGATCCGTCTGCAGCGCGGGTGTCTCCTGCACGACCTCGACGGTCTCGGTCATCGCGCCGACCTGGAGGACGAGGTCGACGCGCACGGTCGAGTTCACCTGGACCTCGATCCGGTCACGAACGACCTTCTTGAAGCCGCTCAGCTCGGCCTCGACCCGGTAGCGGCCGTCCTTCAGGTTCGAGAAGACGTAGTGCCCGTTCGTGTTGCTCACGACCGAGCGCGAGATGTTCGTCTGGGTCTCGACGGCCACGACCGTGACGCCGGGCACCGCGGCGCCCTGCGCGTCGTTGATGTTGCCGAGCAGCGTTCCGCGGACGGCCTGCGCGCGCGCCGGGCCGGCGAAGGCCAGCAGAGCGGCCATCGCGAAGACGGCCAGGCGCGCCAGCGTCCGGGGCTGCGCGAATGGGGGTTGCGGCATTGGGTGGTTCCTCCAGGGTTTTGGGACCGTGTGACGGTACCGGCTGGCTCGTGCGACGCGGAACGATAGACGGAGGCCTTTACGATTGTCAATAGTTGTGGTCCGACCAATTTGCATTCATGACGAATACCGGACGCCTATCCATGGCGCTGGACGACTGGGTTCGGATGATTGCATCTATATGAAAATAGGACTTTTATTAGTCCGGCCTGTTGGATTCGGTCCAGCCCACGGCGGACAGAGGGGGATGCTCGCTCGCTCAAGCCGGAGGGGGGCGACTGGCCAGACCAGTCGACGGGCAAGGTCTCAGGCCTGCAGGGACTCCCAGCGGGCGCGATACGCCGCGAGCCAGGCCGCACCCTGCGCGGGTGAGACGGGCTGCGGGTACTCGCACAGGGTGAAGCCCGAGTAGCCCGAGCCGCCGAGGAGCGAGAACAGCTCGCGCCAGGGGTAGCTGCTACCCAGGTCCGTGATGTGGCAGCAACGGATGAAGGGACGCAGCAGCTCGAACGACGCGGCGACTGAGCCGTCCGCGACGTCCGTGTCGTTCGAGTTCCAGGTCACGCCGACGCTCGGGTGGGCGCAGGCGTCCATGATCCTGCGCATGCGCCGGGGCAGTTTCGTCTCGTCCCCGTGCACCTCGCACCAGATCTCGACGCCGTGCTCCTTCGCGAAGGCGCCGCAGTCCGCCAGCGCGCGGCCGATCTGCTCGAGTGTCTTCTCCTCGGGCACGTCCTTCGGCAGGCCGTTGGGCCGCACCTTCACCGCGCGGGCCCCGATGTCCTTCGCCAGCAGGACCCACTCGCGGCAGTCCGCGACCTGCTTCGCCACCGCGGCCGGGTCCGGCGAGTGGAACTCGCAGACCGAGCCGAGGCTCGTCTGCCGCAGGCCCGCGTCGGCGCACTGCCGCCGCACCTCGGCCCGCTGCGCGGGGGACAGCGTGCGCTCGACGCCGTGCGCGTGCGTGGTGCGAAACTCCACGCCCTCGAAGCCGGACTCGCGGCACAGGCGCAGCAGCGTGGCGAGGTCCCAGTCCTTGGCGACGTTGTAAGTGACGAGGCCCAGCCGGGGCCCGGCCTTCGCCTGCGCCCGGCCCGCGAGCCAGGGCGAAGCGAGCACGCCCGCTGCGGCGACCAGGCCCGACCGGCCGAACGCGCGACGACCGACGCAGCGCACCATCCTCCACCTCCGGGCTGGCGCGATGCTATGCGCTGCCGGGCGGCCGGTAAAGCAGGAGCGCGCGTGGGACCCCGCGGCGGCGGGGGCCCGAGAACGAGCCGGCCGGTCTGTGAGACGATGCCGGGCGCGACGGAGGGCGGCATGAGCTTCGACGAGGACGTCCTGGCCCGCGCGGCGCGCGTGCGCCTGCTGCTGATGGACGTGGACGGTGTCCTGACGGACGGGACCTACTGGCACGTCCCCGACGGCCGCGGCGGGCTGGCCGAGATCAAGGCCTTCGACTCGCAGGACGGCCTCGCCCTGCAGTGGCTGAAGCGGGTCGGGCTCGCGGCCGGCCTGATCAGCGGGCGTTCTTCGATCGCGACCGAGGAACGCGCCCGCTCGGCCGGCTTTCTCCACGTCTACCAGGGCCACCTCGAGAAGATCCCGATCCTCGAGGAGATCCTCGAGAAGGACGGCCTCTCGGCCGAGCAGGTGGCCTACGTGGGCGACGACTACACCGACGTCGTGATCATGCACCGGGTCGGCCTCGGGATCGCGACCGCCAACGCCCGGCCCGAGGTGAAGGCCGAGGCCCACTGGGTGACGCCGAACGTCGGCGGCAGCGGGGCCCTGCGCGACGTCGTCGAGCTGCTGCTGCGGGCCCAGGGCCGCTGGAGCGGGATCCTCCAGCACTACGAGATCGCGACACCAGGGAGATAGCGCCCGCGTCCGGCGAGCGGAGCGAAGCGATGCGCCTGTTCGACACCGTCCTGATCACGGCCTCCGACGAGCGGCAGGCCAGGGCCTTTCGCGCGCTCGTCGCGCGCCGCCGCGACCACGGCCTGTACCCCCGCGAGATCGCGTTCGAGGTCGTCGCCGACCCTCCCGGCGGCCGCGTGGGCACGGCCGGCAGCACGCTCTGGGCGCTGCAGCGGCTGGTCGAGGGAAACGGCGGCGACGCGGAGAGCTTCCTGCGCTCGCAGCGCATCCTGCTGATCCACGCCGGCGGCGAGAGCCGGCGGCTGCCCGCCTACGCGCCCGAGGGCAAGCTGTTCTCGCCGCTGCCCATCGCCTCGAGCGCGCTGCTGCCGCCGGTCGTGCTCGACGCGCAGCTCGCGCTGTTCTTCCGCTACCCGTGGCGGCGCGGCGAGGTGGTCGTCTCCTCGGGCGACGTGGTCATCGACTTCGACACGACCTGCGTGCCCGAGGAGCGCGGGCCCGTCTTCGGCTTCGCCAAGCCCGCCTCGCTGGCGCAGGGCGCGCGCCACGGCGTCTTCCGCTTCGACCAGCGCCGCGAGCGCGTGCTCGACTACTTCCAGAAGGCCGCGCCGGAGGTGCTCGCGCGCGAGGCGCTGCTCGAGGGCAGCGGCGACTGCGCGCTCGACATCGGCCTCGTCTCGCTGGCGCCCGAGGCCTCGCTCGCGTTCCTCGAGCTCGGCCGGACGCCGGTCGCGGACGCCACCCTGCTCGACGGCCTCGCGCAGGGACGCCTGCGCATCGACCTCTACCTCGAGGTCCTCACCGCCTGCCTGGGCGGGCTCTCCTTCGAGGCCTTCTGGCAGCGGGTGGCGCCCGCGAGCGCCCTTCCGGTCGCCCTGGCGCGCCGCGTCTACGACGCCTTCCACGCGTTCGACCTCGCGGGTGTCGTGACGCGCTCGACGCTGTTCGAGCACGTCGGCAGCCTGGCGGAGCTGCCGGGGGCCTGCCACGGCCTCGTCTCGCACGGCGTCACCCCGTTCTACGAGAGAGACGGCGGCGAGCTGCGTCCGTTCGAGGCCGGGCCCTGCATGATCCACGACAGCGTCGACGTCACGGTGTCCGCCGGCTGCCCGGCGCCCGTGCTGGTCGAGGGCTGCGACTCGTGCGCGTTCTCCGGTCTCGCCGGCGACAACCTGGTCGCCGGCCTCGATCACCTCGCGCTGCCCTTCGTGCTGCCGCGCGGCTTCTCGCTCGACGGCCGCGACCTGCCAGAGGGCCACGTGGTCGTCGTGCTCTCGAGCGGCGACAGCCTGCGGCCCGAGAGCGACCCGGGGCGGCTCGTCTTCTGCGCGCAGCCGCTCGACGCCTGGTTGCGCGAGCGCGGCCTGGAGCGGGCCGAGATCTTCGGCAGCGGGGACGGGCGCGACCTGTTCAAGGCGCGGCTGTTCGCCCTCGACCCCACGCCGCAGCTGCTGCAGGGCTACGTCGAGCGGCCCGACGCCGCCTGGACCGCGGCCTTCCGCGCGGCCCGCCGCCTCTCGCTGGCCGAGATCAACGAGCGCGACGACGCGGTGCGCCGCGAGGACCGTCGCCTCGCCCTGCGGCGCCGGGCGCTGCAGGCGCTGTTCCGGCGCGGGCAGGGCTGGCGCGGGGTGAGCTCGCGCGACTTCGCCGATGCCTTCGCGGGCGAGGAGTGGCGCGAGCCGCTGCGGACGTGGCTGGCGCGCACCGACGACGCGCTGCTGCGCGCCTATCGCGAGCGGTTGCTGCTCTCCGTGGCGCCCGGGACGGCCGCGCACTCGACGCCGCCGGGCATCGAGTACGTCGCGCGTCCCCACGAGCGGGCGCCGCTGCGCACGGCCCTGAAGGAGGACCAGATCGTCTGGGCGCGCGCGCCCGTCCGCCTCGACCTCGCCGGAGGCTGGACCGACACCCCACCGTACACGCTGCGGGAGGGCGGCCGGGTCGTGAACCTGGCCGTGGACCTGAACGGCCAGCCGCCGATCCATGTCTTCT
>JBGASI010000708.1:0-2428 GCA_044229815.1 Vicinamibacteria bacterium
AGGTCCTCGTCCGTGCGGTTGATGACGACGAGCAGCACCTGCTGCGGCTTCCAGGCGAGCACGTCCGCGTAGAAGCGGTTGAGCGCCCGGGTCGAGGTGAGGCCGCCGCCCTCGAACTGCCGGAAGACGACGCCGGGGTTCTCGCGCGCGAAGATCGCGGTCACCACCGGCACGAACGCGCCGGGCGTCGACCAGTGCAGCTGCATCGTGAAGGAGTGGCCGATCACCGCGATGCGCTGGGCCGGCAGCGCTCGCAGCCTCGGGACGAGCGCCTGCAGGTCCGGCTCGGCCAGCAGCTCCCGCGCGAGCACCTTGTCGTCGCGGATGCCGAGGCGCTTCTCGCCCCAGTTCCAGTCCTTGCGCCCCGCGATCTGCCAGTCGGCAGCGCCGGTGCCGAACGGCGAGGCGCAGGCCTGCCCCTCGAGCGCACGCCCCATGGCGAGGAAGTCCGCGTCGCTTCCGGGCAGGCCGACCTGGCCGAGGTAGATGGGCAGGCCGAGGCCGGCGTAGAACGCGAACAGCTCCTGCAGCCGGTCGCCGTCGCGCTCGACCTCGAGGTTCACCTGGAAGAGACTGGCGAGCGCCCGGACCTGGACGGCCGGGGCCTTCGTCCGTCCCCCGAGCCAGCGCGCGAAGACGCCGACGGGCAGACGTTCCGAGAGGGCGAGGCCCGAGGCGAGCAGCGGCTCCAGGTCGGCCCTGGGGTCGAAGCTCGAGGGCTTGCCTTCGGCCCAGGCGCGCACGGCAGCCGCGTCCTGCTTCAGGAGCGCCGCCTGGTGCGCCTCGAGCCCGGCGAGCGCCGTGTCGGCCAGCGCACCCGGCGCGTAGCAGGCGGGATCGCCCCTGCCCTCCTTGCGCGCGAGCGCGACCTGGAACGCGTGGGTGCCGAGGACGTTCGCCTCGACGAGCCGCTCGAGCCGCGACGGCGCGGGCCCGGCCACGGCCGTGACCAGGACGAGCGTCGCCAGCAGCGCGCTCATCGGACGACGTCCTCCGTGGCGTTCGGGTCGCCGGCAGCCGGTCCGTGCCAGACGCTGCCGCCAAAGGTGGTGACGTAGACCTTCGCGGGATCCGTGGGGTCGGGGACGACCCTTTGGCCCCACTTGAAGTTGAAACCGCGGATGCGCTGCCAGGTTTCGCCACGGTCGCTGGAGCGGAAGGCCGCCTGGTCGAACCCGCCGGTATAGAGTCGCGTCGGGTCGCGCGGGTCGACGGTCACGTCGTAGACGTGCTGCGCCTCGCCGAGCACTGGCCGCCAGTGGGCTCCCGCGTCGGTGCTGAGGAAGACCCCGCCGCCGGTGTCGCCCTCCGGGTGCGTCACGCCCCACGCCGCGAGGTACAGGCGCCTCGGGTCCGTGGGGTCCACGGCGAGGCCGTTCGGCCCGTTGGTGCCCGCGGGCAGGGACAGCTTCTGCCAGTGCCCGGCCCCGTCGGTCGAGCGGTAGAGCGCGCCGTCGTCGGCGTCGCCGATCTTCCCCCGCTCGCTGCGCCGCGCGACGACCAGGTACAGCGCCCCGTCCGGCGCGAGCGTCAGGCGCCAGGCGAAGGGCTGGTTCCGCGGGTCGGCGGCGAGCCCCGCGTTGCGCAGCGCCCAACTGCGACCGTTGTCGGTGGACTTGTAGACCCCGCGGCGCCCCTTCGGGCTCTTCGGGTCCAGCAGCACGTGCGTGATCGCCGACTCCTCCATGCCCGCGCTCGACGGCGTCCAGTGCCGTCCGCCGTCCGTCGACACGGCGACGCCGCCCTTGAAGCGCGCCGGGTCGGTGCGGCGCCACATCTTGGGCCGCGGCAGGTCGTGCGTCCCGCTGAACCCGCCCCACATGAGGCCCTCGATCTCGGGGTCGAACGCGAGCCAGTAGGTGGTGTTGCGCCAGCGCGTCGGGATGCCGGCCGTGGAGCCCGTCCACGTCGCGCCACCGTCCTCGCTGCGGAAGAGGCCGATGTCGGTGTACGGGATGAAGACCCTGCGCGCGTCGCGCGGGTCGAACTGGATGCCATACGTGGTCGTGACGTCGAGGCCGCGCGTCGCCCAGCGGTCGTCTCCGTGACTCTCCGAGTTCACCTGGGCCCAGCGGGCGCCCCCGTCCGTCGTGCGGTAGGTACGGAACAGGTCGGTCGCGTAGGCGACGTCGGGATCGTTCGGGGCCACCGCGAGGTCGTAGGGCGCGTCGAACCAGACCGAGTGACCGTCTTCCGCCGCCCGCGGCTCGATCCACGAGGGCTGGAGGTTCGGCGACGGTGCGTCGGACTCGGCGTGCACGACGCTCCAGCTGCGGCCGCCGTCCGTCGTCTTCGCGATGCCGTTGAACGGCGCGGCGCCGCGGCCCGGCAGCGCGAGGCCGCGCAGGCCCACGTAAGCGACGAGCGGGAAGTGGCTCGACACGGAGATCGGCCCGAGCGAGGGCCGCGAGCCCTTTGCCGCGCCCCA
>JBGASI010000213.1:0-7643 GCA_044229815.1 Vicinamibacteria bacterium
AGGTGTCGCCCCAGTACGAGACGCGGCCGATGCGCACGAAATCGCGCGTGAGCGGCGAGGGCGTGCGAGCCACGAGGGCGAAGGCCTCGCAGGCCGCTGCCGCCAGCTGCACCGTCCACACCGGCAGCCGCCACGGCGGGGCGCAGCCCCACCGGCGGCAGGCCGCGTCGAGGAAGTGCTGGAGCGTGACCGGCTGCTCGTCCCCGACGTGGTAGATGCCCTGCGCGCCGTCGCGAACCAGCGCGGCCTCGATCGCCCTCATGCAGTCGACCGTCGAGACGAGCTGGATCCAGGTCGGCTCGCGCCAGACCGCCAGCAGGCGGCGCTGCGCCAGCCAGCGCGCGGCGTCGACCATCAGGATGCCACGGCCGTAGACCATGCCGACCCGCAGCACGACGGGTGTGGTGGCCGTGCCGCGCGCGCGGTCGGCGGTGGTACATCAGGCGCAGCGGGAGCCCGCTCGGCAGCAGGTGGCGCGCGAGCAGCCCGCCGAGGTTGCCCGCGGCTCCCGTGATCAGCACCGTCGGCGTTGCCGGGTCGGGCATGTCCGAGAGACTACCTCACGGGACGGTTGCGGCCTCCAGCGCCGGGGGGCCGCGGTGCGGCTAAACTGGTGTGTCCAGGCCGAGACGAACGGCCGCCCGGGGGACCATGGACCACATCCGTAACTTCTGCATCATCGCGCACATCGACCACGGCAAGTCGACGCTCGCCGACCGCCTGATCCAGCGCTGCGGGGCGGTGGAGGCGCGGGAATTCCGCGACCAGATCCTCGACTCCATGGACCTCGAGCGCGAGCGCGGGATCACGATCAAGGCCAACACCGTCAGCCTGCCCTACACCGCGAAGGACGGGAAGACCTACGAGCTCAACCTGATCGACACGCCCGGCCACGTCGACTTCTCGCACGAGGTGCGCCGCTCGCTGATGAGCTGCGAGGGTGCTTTGCTGGTGGTCGACGCCTCGCAGGGCGTCGAGGCGCAGACGGTCGCGAACCTCTACCTGGCGATGGAGTTCGGGCTCGAGGTCGTGCCGGTCATCAACAAGATCGACCTGCCCTCCGCCGACGTCGAGCGCGTGATGGAGGAGATCGACCGCGACCTCGGGCTCGATCCGTTCGCCTCGATCCAGGTCTCGGCCAAGCTCGGCACGGGCATCGACGACCTGCTCGAGGCGATCGTCCAGCACCTGCCCCCGCCCAAGGGCGACCCGGCCGCGCCGCTGCGCGCGCTGCTCTTCGACGCCCAGTACGACGCCTACCGCGGCGCCGTGCTGCAGGTGCGCCTCTTCGACGGCGCGCTGCGCGCCGGCACGCGCGTCCGCTTCATGCACTCGGGCCAGGAGCACAAGGTCGAGGAGGTCGGCTACCAGCGCCTCAAGCACGTGCCCGCCCCGCAGCTGTCGGCGGGGGAGGTGGGCTACGTGCTGGCCGGGGTGAAGAGCCTCTCGGGCCTCGCCATCGGCGACACGCTGACGGAGGCCGAGCGCCCCGCCGCGGAGCCCGTGCCCGGCTACCGCGAGGCGAAGCCCGTCGTCTTCTCCTCGATCTACCCGATGGCCACGGACGACTACGAGGACCTGACGAAGGCTCTCGAGAAGCTGAAGCTCAACGACACCTCGCTCATCTACGAGAAGGACAGCTCGGCGGCGCTCGGCTTCGGCTTCCGCTGCGGCTTCCTGGGGCTGCTGCACCTCGACGTGGTCCAGGAGCGGCTCGAGCGCGAGTACGACCTGTCGCTGATCCTCTCGGCGCCCTCGGTGCGCTACCGCATCGTGATGAACGACGACTCCGAGGTCTGGATCGACAACCCGACCTTCTACCCGGACCCGGCCTCGATCAAGGAGGCCTACGAGCCGTACATCAAGGCCACGATCATGACGCCCGAGCGCTACCTCGGCATCGTGATGGAGCTGTGCCGCGAGCGGCGCGGCGTCGAGACCACCTTCAACTACCTCTCGGCGGGCCGGATGGAGGTGGTGAGCCAGCTGCCGCTGGCCGAGGTGCTCTTCGACTTCTACGACAGGCTGAAGTCGATCACCCAGGGCTACGGCTCGTTCGACTACGAGCTGCTGGACTACCGCCTCGGCGACATGGTGAAGGTCGACATCCTCGTCAACGGCGAGAAGGTCGACGCCCTCTCGCAGCTCGTCCACCGCGAGTTCTCGCGGCCGCGGGCGCTGCGCTACTGCGAGCGGCTCGCCAAGACGATCCCGCGCCAGCAGTTCAAGATCGCGATCCAGGGCGCGATCGGCGGCCAGATCATCGCCCGCACCACCATCAACCCCTTCCGCAAGGACGTCACCGCGAAGTGCTACGGCGGCGACATCTCCCGCAAGCGCAAGCTCCTCGAGAAGCAGAAGGAAGGCAAGAAGAAGATGAAGATGGTGGGGGCGGTCGAGATCCCCCAGGAGGCCTTCGTCTCGGTGCTGCGCACCGAAGACGAGGACGACGAGTAGGCGAACGCGACGAGCGCTTGTCGGGCTCTGCCTCGGAGTGGGGGCGTCAGGACACGGCGTCACGCGTATCTCGGTGTCTTTGATCGTCAACCTCGCCGCCAATCGGGCGGCAGGATCACGATCCGAGCCATTGGGGACTCCCCGAAAGAACGAAGGGCGCTTGCAGGCCCGGCCACCGCGGCCGAGAATCCCGGGGAGGGCTCCCATGAACAGGCGCGACTTCGTGACGGGCACGGCGGCTGGCGTCGCCGGAGCGACGCTCTTCCCGGCGGGGCTGGCCGGCCTCGAGCGCGAGCAGCGGCCCGGCCGGCTGGAGCGGCGGGCGCTCGGCCGCACCGGCGAGAAGCTCTCGATCCTCGGCTTCGGCGGGATCGTGGTGATGGACGCGACCGCCGCGCAGGGGGCCGCGCGCGTGCGGCAGGCGGTGGAGGCCGGCGTCAACTACTTCGACGTCGCCCCGAGCTACGGCAATGCCGAGGAGAGGCTCGGCCCCGCGCTCGAGCCCTATCGCAAGGACGTCTTCCTCGCCTGCAAGACGCAGGGTCGTACCCGGGAGGCCGCGGAGAAGGAGCTCGAGAGCTCGCTGCGCAAGATGCGCACCGATCACTTCGACCTCTACCAGCACCACGCGGTGACGAAGCTGGCGGACGTCGAGACGATCCTCGGCAAGGGCGGCGCGATGGAGGCCTTCGAGGCGGCGAGGAAGGCCGGCAGGGTGCGCTTCCTCGGCTTCTCGGCGCACTCGGTCGAGGCCGCGCTCGCGCTGATGGACGGCGCCGCGTTCGACACGATCCTGTTCCCGGTGAACTACGCCACCTGGAACGCGGGCGGATTCGGGCCGCAGGTGCTCGCGCGCGCGAAGGAGAAGGGCATGGGCATCCTGTGCCTGAAGGCCCTCGCGAAGCAGCCGTGGCCCGAGCAGGGCGGCGAGCAGGCGCGCAAGCGCTTCCCCAAGTGCTGGTACGAGCCGTTCGCCACGGAGGAGGAGGCGCGCCCGGCCCTGCGCTTCACCCTCTCGCACCCGGTGACGGCAGCGGTGCCGCCGGGCGACGAGACGGTCTACGCGATGGCGTTGAAGCTCGCGGCCGAGTTCACGCCACTCGCCCCGGCCGAGGTCGAGGCCGTCAAGGCGCAGGGCCTGGCGGCGAAGCCGCTGTTCCGCTACCCGAGCGCGGAGGCGTAGGACGCGGCCGAGACCGCCGCGACGGGCGGCGGCCTCGCCGGCCGTTCGCAGTTCCCTACTACGGCTTCGCGGGCGCGGCCTTCGGCCTCGGGCCGGTCCACGTCCAGCCGTGGATGAGCCAGCCGCCCGCGCCCTTCTGCAGCACCAGGGTCATCTGGGAGGCCGCGCGCATCGCCACGCCGCCCTGCTTGAAGGTGTAGACCGCAGGGACGATCACATAGGCCTTGTCGGCGGTCGCCTCGACGCGCGTCGGGGCGCTGATCGTCACGACTTCCTCGCCGATGCCGTTCGCCTTGTCGTACGCCGCGAGATCGCCGGCCCACACGGCGAACGCCTTCGGCCCGTGCCAGACGTACGGGGGCACCTCGTCGATGATCACGAGGTCGTCCGTGGCGGAGTGGGTCGCCGCCGCGGCCGCGGCGTCTCCCTTGTTGAAGGCCTCGATGAACTTGTGGATCGGCGCCACGATCTGTGGATCGGTCGCCGCGCCCGCGTTCGCGCCCGCCAGCAGCAACGCTGCGGCTGCCATGGCCAGTCTTCGCATTCTCTTCTCCCCATCTCCGCGCGGTGAACGTGGACGTCCCGGGCAAGGCACTTCCGCCCGAGGTCGACCTGAGTCAGTTGTGTGGATCGCTGGCCGCGATTCTCGGGGCAGGCACCGGCGGCGTCAAGCGCGGCGAGCGGAAGGCGCTCGGCGTCCGCCCGTACTCCAGGCGGAAGCGCCGGTCGAAGTAGCTCTGGTCGGCGAAGCCCACCTCGCTCGCGATCTCGGCGATCGACAGCTCGCTCTCGTGCAGCAGGCGCAGGGCGCGCGCGAGCCGCACGTGGTTGAGGTAGCGGACCAGGCTCATCCCGGCCACCCGCTTGAACGCCTTCGCGAACGGCGACGGGCTCATTCCCGCGAGGCGAGCCGCCGCCGCGACCGACAGCCGCTCCGCGTGGTGTTCGCGGATGTGCTCGAACAGCGGCTTCAGCCGCAGCGAGCGCTGCTGCTGCCGGACGAGCTCCCACTGCAGCAACCGCGAGGGCCCGAAGTGGCGGGCGACGTGGAAGAGCAGCTCCAGCAGGTACGCCTTGCTGCCCGCCTCGCGGTACTCCCGGTCGCGGCCGAAGTAGCACGACACGAGCTGCGCGAGCGCGAGGCACGCGGCGGAGGAGAAGGGCTCGCCCGCGCGCAGCACGCGGGGCCGGGCCTCGCGGTTCGAGTAGAACGGCAGCAGGTAGACGTAATCGTGCGAGGGCGAGCCGAGGCTGTAGACGAGCTCGGGCAGGAAGCTCGTCACCACCACCCGCGCGTCGAAGCCCGGGAAGTCGGTGACGCAGTGGAGCTTCAGGTTGTCGACCACGAGCAGGTCGCCGGCCGCCAGCGTCACCAGCTGGCTGCCCATGCGCAGCCGCACCTCGCCCTCCAGCGCGAGGAACAGCTCCAGGCGCTCGTGCCAGGTCGGCCCAGGCGTGTGCTGCTGCGACGTGTAGTGGAACAGCCGGATCGAGAGCGGGAAGTCGCGCGCGAGCTCGACCGCGTAGCGCCGCCGGGCGTCGAGCTGGCGCGTGATGTCGTGGGGCTCGAAGGACAGGCCCCCGCAAACGGCGCGCAGCCGGGCGAGGCCGTCACCGCCGTCCTCGCGGAGCGCCCGGGCGGTTCGCTTGCCGGCTCGGACCATGGCAGGCGGCAGTGTAGAGGACGGCCCGCCTGGGTCAAATCGTCCAAACCGCCGGTCGACCGCTCCTAGCCCCCGGGGGCGCGCTTCCGGTAAGGTCGCAGCCATGGCCGACCTGCGTTTCGCCGTGCTCGGCACGGGTTACTGGGCGCGCTACCAGCTGGCCGCCTGGCTCGAGCTGCCCGGCGTGCGCTGCGTGGCGGCCTACAACCGCACGCGCGACAAGGCCGACGCCCTGGCACGCGAGCTGGGGATCCCGGCCGTCTACGCGGACCCCGCGGAGCTGCTCGAACGCGAGCGGCCCGACTTCGTCGACGTGATCACCGGTGTCGGGACCCACCGCCGCCTCGTGGAGTTGGCGGCCGCCCAGCGGACGCCCGTGATCTGCCAGAAGCCGCTCGCGCCGAGCCTCGAAGACGCCGAGGCGATGCTCGCCGCCTGCCGTGCCGCGGGCGTGCCCCTGCTCGTGCACGAGAACTGGCGCTGGCAGACGCCCATCCGCGCGCTCGGTACCTTGCTGCGCCAAGGGGCCGTCGGGCGCGTCTTCCGCGCGCGGGTGACCTACGCGAACAGCTTCCCCGTGTTCGACAACCAGCCGGCGCTGCGCGAGCTCGAGCAGTTCATCCTGATGGACATCGGCACCCACGTCCTCGACTCCGTCCGCATGCTCTTCGGCGAGGCCACGAGCCTCGTCTGCCGCACCGCCCGCGTGAACCCCGCGATCCGCGGCGAGGACGTCGCGACGGTGCTGCTCGGCATGGCTTCGGGCGCCACCGTCACCTGCGAGATGAGCTACGCGAGCCGGGTCGAGCACGACCGCTTCCCGGAGACCTACGTGCACGTCGAAGGAGAGCGCGGCTCGATCGAGCTGGCTCCCGACTACTGGCTGCGCACGACCAGCGCGGACGGCACGCACGCCCGCCGCTGCCCGCCCCCGCGCTACAGCTGGGCCGACCCGCGCTACGAGCTGTCGCAGTCGAGCGGCGTCGCCTGTAACGCCGACCTGCTCGGCGCCCTCCAGGGGCGCCACCCGGCGGAGACCACGGGCGAGGACAACCTCAAGACGCTGCGGCTCGTCTTCGCCTGCTACGAGTCGGCCCGCAGCGGCGAGGCCGTGCGCCTCGCCTGAGACAAGGACGACACGAGTGACCGAGACCATCGCGCTCTTCGGCGCCGGCGGCAAGATGGGCTGCCGGGTGATCGACCACCTGAAGGACCGCGCCGAGTACCGCCTGCTCTGCGTGGAAACGGCGCTCGCCGGCCAGGAGAACGTGGCGCGGCGCGGCCTCGCCTGCGCGGCGCCCGGCGAGGCGGCCGCCAGCGCCGACGTCGTGATCCTCGCCCTGCCCGACCGCGTCCTGGGCCGGGTCGCGCACGAGGTCGTGCCGCACGCCCGCGCTGGAACGCTCGTAATCACGCTCGACCCGGCGGCGATGTGCGCGGGCGACCTGCCGCAGCGGCCGGACGTGTCCTATTTCGTCACCCACCCCTGCCACCCGAGCGTGTTCGAGCCCGAGGAGGACGAGGAGGCGCGGGCCGACTTCTTCGGCGGCACGAAGGCGCGGATGCCGATCGTCTGCGCCCTGGCGCAGGGCCCGGACGAGGACTACGCGCGAGGGGAGCGGCTCGCGCGCGACTTCTTCGCGCCGGTCACCCGCGCGCACCGGATCACGGTCGAGCAGATGGCGCTGCTCGAGCCGGCCATGGCGGAGACGACCGGGATCGCCCTGATCGTGGCGCTGCGCGAGGCGCTCGAGGAGGTGGTGAGGCGCGGCGTGCCGCGCGCCGCCGCCGAGGATTTCCTTTACGGCCACATCAAGGTGCCGCTCGGGATCGTCTTCGAGCGCGCCGACTTCCCCCTGTCGGACGGCGCGAAGCTGATCGCCGAGTTCGGCAGGCGGCGCATCCTGAGGCCCGACTGGAAGCAGGTGTTCGAGCCCGAGAGCGTGCGGCAGCAGCTGCGCGCCATCCTCGACGGCCGGCTGCCCGAATGAAGCTCGGGATCGGCACTTACACCTACGCCTGGGCGGTCGGGGTGCCGGGCTGGCCGCCGGCCCAGCCGTTGACCGCGAGCGGACTGCTCGAGCGCGCCGTCGCGCTCGGCGTGTCGGTCGTGCAGTACTGCGACAACCTGCCGCTCACGGCCCTCCCGCCGCGCGAGCTCGACGCGCTCGTCGCCGTCGCCCGCGAGCGGGGCCTCGCGCTCGAGACCGGCACGCGCGGCCTCGCCGAGGCGGAGCTGCTCGCGCAGCTCGGGGTCGCCCGGCGCGTCGACGCGCCGTTCGTCCGCGTGGTGGTGGACGGGCCGGACGACCACCCGACCCCGGACGAGACCGTCGCCC
>JBGASI010000214.1:0-7632 GCA_044229815.1 Vicinamibacteria bacterium
CGGGGCCTGGACCGCCGCCGTCGAGCGCAGCGCGCCCGGCGCGGCCGTCGTGCTCGTCGGCGACCCGCCGCCCGACCTGGGCGCCCACGGCGTCGTCGCGCGGCCCGGCCTCTTCGACGACACGCTGCGCGCGACGCTCGTCGTCGCCACGCCGGGCCTGTCGCGGCCCGGTCGCGCCGCACGCGGTGTGGTCTCGACCCGCGACGTCCGGCCGACCCTGCTGGAGCTCGCCGGCCTGCGCGCCGAACCGGGCCTCGAGGGCCGCAGCCTGCTGCCCCTGCTGGCCGACCCCTCGGCCGAGGTCGCGCCCGAGGTCCTCTCTTCGGTCGCGCGCAAGGCCGGGCGCATCGGCCGCAGCGCCCGCACGTCGCGCTGGCGCTACACCGAGTGGCCCGACGGCAGCGCGGAGCTCTTCGATCACGACGCCGACCCGGGTGAGATCACGAACCTCGCGCAGCGACCGGGCAGCGCCGCCGCCATCGAGCAACTGCGGCGCGCGTTCGAGGCGCCCGCTGCGCCGGGCGAAGCCGCGCCCGGCCCCGTCCCCGTGCCCGGCCGTCGCGGCGCCCGGCCGCGCAGCGTGCTGCTGATCGTCGTCGACGACCTCAACACGCGTGTCGGCGCCTACGGCGCCCCGGTGAAGACGCCGGCCATCGACCGCCTCGCGGCCCGTGGCGTGCGTTTCGACCGCGCCTACGTGCCCGTCGCCATGTGCAGCCCGTCGCGCGTGTCGATGCTCACGGGCTGGCGGCCGGAGCGCACGGGCGTCTGGAACAACCAGGACCCGCCGCGGCCCCCGGGATCCCTGCCGCTGCAGGAGCTCTTCTCGGCGCACGGGGCGGCGACCGCCGCGATCGGGAAGATCTACCACTTCCCGGAGGACTTCCGCTGGAACGTGCGCGAGGAGCACCCCGACGAGGTCGAGAACGAGCGCGAGGGCGAAGGCGCGCCGGGCGGCGACGGGCTCCTCGTGCGCGCGCCGGGCGGCGACCTGGACCAGCCCGACGGGCGGCGCGCGCAGCGCGCGGCGGGTCTCCTCGAGCGCTGGACGGGACGGCCGTTCTTCGTCGCGCTGGGCCTCGTGCGTCCCCACCAGCGCTGGATCGCCCCGTCGCGCTACTTCGACCTCCACCCGCCGGCCGCGGTGGCGCTCGCGCCCTGGCCGGCCGACGACCTGGCGGACGTGCCGGCGATCGTCGTCAAGACGAAGCCGCAGCGGCTGCCCGGCGTGCCGTTGCTCGGGCGCGAGCCGCCGGGCCTCGTCACCGACCCGGCCCTACGTCGGAAGGCGACCGCGGCCTACGACGCCTGCGTGACGTTCGCCGACGCACAGGTGGCGCGCCTGCTCGAGGTCCTCGACCGCCGCGACCTGTGGAAGGACACCGTGGTCGTGCTGATCGGCGACAACGGCTACCACCTCGGCGAGCACGCGGGCCTCCTGCGCAAGGACACGCTGTTCGAGGAGGCGCTGCGCGTGCCGTTCATCGTGGTCGCGCCCGGGCTGCGGCCCGGTGTCGTGCGGGCGCCCGTCACGCTGCTCGACCTCTACCCGACGCTCGTCGGCCTGGCGGGCCTGCCGCCCGTCCCCGGTCTCGACGGCAGCAGCCTCGAGCCGCTGCTCGCCGACCCGGACGGCCCGGGGCGGGGGGCTGCCGTCTCGTACCGCCGCGTGCAGCCGCCCGAGCGCGCCGTCTCGCTGCGGACCGCGCGCCTGCGCTACACCCTGTGGCCCGACGGCAGCGAGGAGCTCTACGACCTCTCCGCGCGCGGGGCCGAGGCGGAGAACCTCGCCTCGCGGCCGCAGCGCGCCGAGGAGAAGGCCGCCCTGCGCCGTCGGCTCGAGGCCGTGGTCGCCGCGGGCGGCGTCGAATAGAACTAGCGCCGGGCGCGGGCGCGGCCGCGCTTGCGCAGCCAGAGGATCGCGGCGCCCGAGGCGACGAGCAGGCCGAGGCCGAACAGCGGCCGGTAGAAGACCCAGGCCGTCGCGATCGTGACGAATGACAGCACGGCCGCGACGCCGAAGCTGAACAGGCCCAGGCCCGCCTCGAGCAGCGAGCCGAACAGCGGGACCACGGAGCCGAGCACCGAGAGCGGCCGGAACACGAGCAGCACCCCGAAGAAGACGAACACGAAACCGACCGCGCGCAGGATCCAGGTGAGCACCCGGTTCACCACGCGGGCGGCCCGGAACATCGACTCCGCGCTGCGCGTGCCGGCCTCGAGCATCAGCAGGCTGTCCCCCGCGCGCGTCGGGTAGGGCTCGAACGAGGGTCCCGCCTGGCGCGCCACGACGCTGACCACCTGCGGCCTCACGGCCTTGAAGCGCACGCGCACGTCCCCGAGGTTGGGGTGCGCCGGGTCGTGGCCGCGGTAGTAGCCGGCCTCGACCAGCCGCATCCCGGACTGCCTCGGCAGCGCCGTCGCCATGCCCGAGCTGACGGGCAGATCCTCGGCGACGTCGATCTCGTCGACCAGCGCGCGCGAGAGCGTGAACGCGCCGAGCCTCACCGCCCGCGCGACGAACGTCGTGGAGGGAAACGGCACGGGCCCCGGGTTCTCGTGACTCCACGACTGGTGGAAGGAGTTGGAGTCGATCGTCCGCTCGGACCAGCCCAGCGAGTAGGTGTAGGTCTTGACCGTCTCCTTGCCGCCGCCGGGCTTGTCGCGTGTCTCGCTCTGCTCGCGCTCGCGCCACTGGTACATCTCGGTCGTGCGCAACAGCTTGACCGCCGTGGTCGAGACGCCGAAGTCCGGGTCGACGAGGGTCTCCTCCGTCTCCGCCCGGCCGCTGAGGTGGACGAGCGCTCCTTCGTGCGCCGGGTCCAGGCGGTCGCTCGCGACGCTGATCACCGCGCCCTGGCCCTCCTCCAGGCTGCGCGCGGTCGTGACCGCGCGGCCCTCGTTGCACCACATCGCCGGCAGGGCCGCGCAGACGAGCACGACCCCGCTGAGGACGCTCTTCGGCGAGCCCACGAGGCGCGAGCCCCAGGACTCGTGTGTCACCGTGCGAACGACGTCGGACATGCCGTCTCCCGCCTCAGGGCGCGCTGACGGGCGCCACGTTCCAGCCCTCGACCGCCAGCGCCGGCCGGGAGCCCTCGAGCCCCCGCGTCGCGTAGCGGACCGTCACCTCGCGCCGCTCCCCCGGCAGCAGCGTGAGGTCGTTGTCCTCGAACAGCGCGGGCAGCAGCTCCTCGCCGCCTTCGCCCTTGCGCACGCTCACGTGCACGAAGAAGGCGACGGTGCCCGACGTGTTCTCGAGCACCGCCCGCGCCCGTCCGTCCGGCCCGGCGGCCTCGAAGCTCGCGCTCGCCCGCACGCTCGCCGCGGGCAGCCGCTCGAGGCCCGTCAGGTCGGCGTAGCGGGCGACCGGCGTGTGGTACCAGTCGGACTTCTCCCAGAGCAGCGTCTCCTGGCGCGTCGAGAGCCAGTAGACGTTGCGGCTGAGCGTGCGTCCGGCCGCGTCCTCGAGCGTGAGGAAGAGGAAGTAGGTCGGCTCCGGGCCCTCGACGGCCGGCAGGGCCAGGGCGCGGGCGACGCCGTCCGGCGAGACGTCGACGCTGGCCTCGCGCCGGAGCTTCTCGGCCGAGTCGAGGCCGACGATCCGCGCGGTCACCTTCAGGCCCTGGCGAGCCTCGAGCGTCTGGTTGACGACCAGCACCGAGCCGTCGTCGTACGAGTACTGCACGTGCAGCGGCTCGCCGGCCTTCTTCGCTCCGAAGTACGAGCCGCCCGGCCGCAGGTAGAAATCGTACAGGTGCCAGATCATGCTCGGCCAGGCGTTGTTGAGCATCCACTGGATGACACCGGTCGCCACGTACTTGCGGGCGCCGAAGCTCTCGAGCATCGCCCGGTGCGACTCGTAGGCGGCGACCTGCGCCTTGCGCGCGTACTCCTCGACGCTCTTCGACGGGCCGTAGCGCGCGTCGAGCGCGGCGTTGAAGACGTCGAGCGTCTTGAACGGCCCGCCGCCGCAGTGGTAGTTCCAGGCCTCGTTCACCGGCCACAGCTTGTCGGCCGGCAGGAAGCGCTTCAGGCTCTCGAGCGGCGGCGGCGAGGGGCCGGGGCCGATCTCGGTCGCGAAGCCGTGCGGTCCGCCGAGCTTCGTGTCGGTGTACCAGTAGACGGGCGGGACCCAGTCGTAGGGGCCGCGCATCTTGAAGCCGCTCGGCCCGGACGAGGCGCGCTTCTCGGTCGCGGAGGAAACGATCGGGTTCGGGAAGCCGAGCTGCTTCAGCACGCGCAGGTAGGCCCGCTCCACCGGCGCGGGTGGCGGCCCGTCGCTGCCGTTCAACCAGGTGAAGACCGAGGCGCGGCCGCGCAGGCGCAGGATCTGGTCGCGCAGCGAGGCCGTCGCGATCGGCAGGTCCTTCGGCGTCCACTTGTCCCACTGCTCCCAGTAGTCGCAGCAGCACCAGCCCGGCATCACGAGGATCCCCTCGCGGTCGGTCGTGTCGAAGAAGCCGTCGTCCTCGAGCTTGCCCTCGAGCCGGATCGTGTTGAGGCCCAGGTCCTTGACGTAGAGGATCTCGGCCTGCTCGCGCTCGGCCGACCGGCGCAGCATCATCTCGGAGGTCCAGCCGGCGCCACGGATCAGGATCCGCCGGCCGTTCACCTTGAAGACGAGGTGGCCCTCCGGCGTCATCTCCGAGGCGAACTCGCGGATGCCGAAGCTCGCGCTCGCGCGGTCGGAGACGTTCTCGCCGACGGAGAACTCGAGCTCCAGCCGGTGCAGGTGCTGCGGCCCGTAGTTCACCGGCCACCACAGCTTCGGCTCCCGCACCACGAGCGCGGGGAAGTCGGCCGGGCTGAAGACGATCTCGCGCGACTCGCCGGCGGCCAGCGCGACCGGCTTCTCGAACGCGATCGCGCCGATCCGCCCGCGCAGCGTCCCCGAGACGGCCGCGCGCGTGGCGTTGCGCGCGAAGGCCTTCACCACGAGCTCGGCGCGGTCGAGCGCGGGGGCGACCTTCGTCACCACCTGCGGGTGGCGCAGCGCGACCGGACCGCTGGCCGTCAGGGTCACCGGCCGGTAGATGCCCATCACCTTGTCCGGGGGCATCGGGTTCCAGTCGACGAACGTGATCGCGAGGTCGTTCGGCAGCGGCGCGGAGACGAGCACGGCGAGGGCGTTGCGGCCCGGCTTCGCGACGCCCGTCACGTCGAGCTCGTGGCTGCGCCAGGCGCCGGCCGTCTTCGCCGGGTCCGCGACCCTCGTGCCGTTCAGCCAGGCCGCGAAGCGGAAGTTGACCCCGCCGAAGCGCAGCCACAGGGTCTTCCCCGCGGCGCCGGGCGGCAGCACGAACTCCGTGCGGTACCACCAGGGCACGGCGAACGGGCTGTCCTTCGGCATCGGGAGGTTCGAGAAGTTCTGGCCGACGTCGTAGCTCGTCCCCGGGATCTGCCGCAGGTTCGTCCCGAAGTAGGGGTCGGGGTAGGTCCCGTCCGCGACCAGCGCGGAAACCACCGTCGACGGCACGCTCGTCGCGTGCCAGCCGGTCGTGTCGGCGCCGGCCCGCGACAGCGCGGCGCCGGCCGCGCCCACCTTCGCCGAGGACTGGATCGCCCAGCCGCCGGCCAGGTCCAGCTTCAGCTCGTCCGCCCTCGCGCCGCCCGCCAGGGCCACGAACGCCGCGAGCACCGCCGCCACCGCCGACTCCGTCGTGCGTCGCATGATTCCTCCCGCTCTGCCGCGAGCGCAGGCTACGCCCGGCGTCGCACGCGGGTCAAGGAAGCGACCGGCGGCTCAGGGGATCATCCAGGGGCAGACGTAGGCCTGCAGCATGGCCAGCAGGCCCATCAGGGCCGTCAGCAGCAGGCTGTGGCCGACGACGCGGCGCAGGATCTCGCCCTCGCGGCCGACGGCGCCCACGCCGGCCGCGCCGACGGACAGGTTCTGCGGGCTGATCATCTTGCCCATCACGCCGCCCGAGCTGTTCGTGGCGGCGGTCAGGATCGGGTCGAGGCCCGAGACCCGCGCCGTCGTGGCCTGGAGCGGGCCGAAGAGGGTGTTCGAGGAGGTGTCGCTGCCGGTCAGGAACACGCCGAGCATGCCGATGAAGGCGGAGAAGAACGGAAACAGCGCGCCGGTGGCGGCCAGCGCGAGGGCCAGCGAGGAGGTCATCCCCGAGTAGTTCATCACCGTCGCGATCGAGAGGATGAGGGCGATCGTCAGGATCGGCCGCTGCAGCTGGCGCAGCGTGCGGGCGAAGGTGATGCCGAACGCCGCCGCCGGCATCCCGAAGGCGAGCATCACCAGGAACGCGACGCCCGAGGCCGCGAGCACCAGCGTCCCGGCCGAGGTCAGGACGTCGAGGCGGTACGACAGGGGGTACGGGCTCGTGCGCGGGACGACCGGGGGGCCGCGCAGGACGAGCGGCGCGGGCTGGCCGTCCACGACCGCGTAGGAGCCGGGCCACGGCGCCTCCCACTTGACGTTGCGCAGGCCGGCCGAGGCGGCCGCCTGCCCGAGCAGCACGACGACCACCAGGATCGCGTAGCTGCCGTAGGCGCGCGCGACACGCGCCGGCGGATCGGTCCGCGTCGCGTCGCGGCCGGGCGCCCCAAGGGCTTCGCCGCGCCAGGTCTCGCGCGGCCGCCAGACCCGCAGCAGCAGCGCGAGCGAGGCGAGCGAGGCCAGCGAGGCGAGGATGTCGGTCAGCTCCGGGCCCACGAAGTTCGAGACGGCGAACTGCACCGCGGCGAAGCTCGCGCCGGCGGCGACGACCGCGGGCAGCACCTCGACCATGCGCGTCCAGCCCGCGAGCAGCACGACCAGGTAGGCCGGCACCACGAGCGAGAAGAACGGCAGCTGCCGGCCGATCATCGCGGAGAGGTCGCGGGTGGTCGAGGCCACGTCGCGCCCGAGGATCGGAGCCAGCAGGCCGCCGAGGGTGACCACCGGGATGCCGATCGAGCCGAACGCCACCGGGGCCGTGTTCGCGACGAGCGCGAGGACCGCCGCGGCCAGGGGCTCGAAGCCGAGCCCGGCCAGCATCGAGGCGCTGATCGCGACCGGGGCGCCGAAGCCGGCGATCCCCTCGATGAGCGCGCCGAAGCCGAAGGCGACCAGCAGCACCTGGATGCGCTGGTCCTCGGTCAGCCGCGTCAGCGAGCGCCGGATCACGTCGAAGTCGCCGCTCGCCACGGTCAGGTTGTAGAAGAACAGCGCGCTCAGCACCACCCAGCTGATCGGCCACAGCCCGAAGGCCATGCCGTGCGTGGCCGCCGCGGTCGCCAGGGCGAGCGGCATGCCCCAGACGAGCCAGGCCAGCAGGAACGCGGTGCCGGCTCCGGCGAGCGCGGCCTTCCAGGGCGCGGCGCGGGCGAGCGCCAGCAGCAGCGCGAGCACCACGAGCGGCAGGGCCGCAGCGAGCGCCGAGAGGAGCACGCTGCCGGCCACGGGGGCGTAGGACTGGTGGAAGGCGCCGCTCACGCGCCGATTCTAGCCCCGGCGCGGCTCTGCTATCGTCGGCCCATGGAGACCGCCGAGCGCCTCGTCGCCCTGCGCGACGCGATGGGTCGCGACCTGAGCCGGAACGTCCTGCCCTTCTGGCTCGAGCGCGTCACCGACGCCCGCGCGGGCTTCCACGGCTTCCTGAGCGAGCACGGCGTCATCGACCCGCGCGCCCC